>JAGSHH010000069.1 GCA_023954655.1 Colwelliaceae bacterium | reverse complement strand
CTGTTGATAAGCTTGAAAGTCAAGCCTTAAAAGCTCGGCTGGCTCGGCTAAAGAAAGCTGTTTTAGCTCTTCTTTATTTGAAGTTTCTTGCGCCAATGCTTGAGTCTGCAAATTTTTAGCATCTACGAGTAAGGCTTGTTGCTCAGATATTTGTTGTTGAAACTGTTTTGCTTTTTGCCAAATAGTTTGTAGATGTAATTGTTTAATACTTTGCTCTGACAAAAGCGATAATTCTTGATTGAATTCAGTCAGTTGTTGTTCATCTAATAACTGAATATCTTGGGACTGGCTTTGTAATCTTTTTAGCGTTTCATTAGCCTGTTTATGATTTTCAAAAACTTGCTGAGAAATTAATCCATATATTTCAGTACCTGTTAATTGCTCAAGTAATTCAGCACGATCTTTATCAGGTGCATTCAAAAAAGCGGCAAATTGCCCCTGAGAAAGCATCATAGACTTGGTAAATCGAGTAAAGTCTAAGCCCGATATTCTTGCAATTTCAGTACGTACGTCGGAAACCTTACTGGCTAAAATATCCCAATGATTTTCTTCAGTATTAAAACACGCAAGTTCAGCAACTGGTTTTTGTAAATTTCCTTCAATACTGTTTTTTGCGCGTCTTTGGCTCCAAAAAGCACGATAAAGGCGGTTTCTCACTTCAAATTCAACTTCTGCCAAACAATTTGTTGTTTGCCTTGTCATTAACTGATTTTGACTATCTGAAACTCTTATTCTAGGTGTTTGATGATATAAGCCTAAACATAATGCATCTAAAATAGTGGTTTTACCTGCCCCTGTTGGCCCAGTAATGGCAAATAAAGTGCTTGAATTAAAAGGGGCCTTGGTAAAATCAATTTTCCAAGCACCTTTTAAGGAGTTTATATTTTCAAAGCGTAATGATGATATTTTCATGAGTGTTCACCTTCACTCGTAACTGTAGGATTTTGTTTCATCGAATCATTAGGTTGGTTTGAACTCATAGTAGATTCAACTTGAGCAACAGCGTTTAAAAACAAGTTATTTAAACGAGCTTTTCTTTTAAGTTCATCATCTGTACTCCAGTCTTCTTCTGCTAACCTAGTTTGGAATACATCGGTTACCTTTAATTCATCTAAGGTTATTTTGTCTTCTGTTGAATTCATTAGTTGACGAGACTTTTTACTACGACGAGTTAATAAAACTTCTACAGGGTACTCTTGAGTAATACGTTCAATTTTCTGACTTAAATCATCTAAGTAATCAGCGCTTTCAATTTCTATATCTAGCCAAATATCATCAGGGGTTGAACCCGTTGATTTAACAAGCAACTTTACGTCATTATCTAAATTATCTAAGTTAGTCTTAAGCATTGCCATTGATTGAAACCTAGGCACGACTAATTCTGTCACATTACTTAATTTACTTTCCTTAAATTCAACTAAAAGTATATTTTTTTCTTGATTAACTTCATCAAAACTCAATGGTATTGGCGAACCACAATATCTAATATGTTCACTTTTACCCACTTTCTGACTACGGTGAATATGGCCTAAAGCAATATAATCAGCTTTTGGAAAAGCATTTGAGGGAAATGCTTCGAGGGTTCCTATATAAATATCCCTTACCGAATCAGACGTGGTAACTCCTACTGTCGTTAAATGGCCCGTAGCAATAATAGGTACTTGGTTATTAGCTAACACATTAGCTTGCTCATATAGGGTTTGATAATGTGCTGTTATTGCTTGTTGTAAAGCTTGCTGTTTTTCTTTTGATGATTGCCCTGCTTTACTTAATACTACATCACGTGGACGAATGTACGGGATAGCACAAAGAACCGCTTGTAAATTTGAGTCTTCATCTTTAATTGAAATAATTTGATCTTCTAACTGAGCACTTGCAGTAGTAACTACTCGACAAGATAATTCTGACAATAAAGCTTTGGACTCACCTAACATAGCAACAGAGTCATGATTTCCTGCTAACACTATCAATTTGCAATTGAGTTGATGCATTTTGACAATAAAATCAAAATACATTTCTCTTGCATAACTTGGCGGAGTTCCAGTATCAAAAATATCTCCTGCTACTATCACCGCATCAATCTTCAGCTCTGTTATTTGTGATAACAACCAAGTTAAAAACTGTTGGTGTTCGTTAGCCCTACTTTTGCCATAGAAGTATTGGCCTAAATGCCAATCTGAAGTATGTAAAACACGAAATGTCATGAAGAAATTAAATTTGATATTAAATTTTATTATGTGTGAAATTCTATCCTAATTTCCATTAGATAAATATCATATTTGCAAATTGCTTTTATTCATTTCATAGTAGAGTAACTTACTGAATAAATGATAAAAAATAGAAAATATGACTCCTGCAGTTAAATTACTAGACAAATTACATGTCTCTTATCTGTTACATCAATACGAACACGATGAGTCAGCCGCATCATATGGACTTGAGGCAGCAGAGAAATTAGCTGTTGATGACAATCAAATATTCAAAACATTAGTTGTTGAAACAGAAAATAAAACCTTAGCGGTAGCAATTATTTCTGTAGGAAATCAGTTGAACTTAAAAAGCATTGCAAAATTACTTAAATGTAAAAAAGTAACAATGGCAGATCCTAAACGTGTTCAATCAACTACAGGATATGTTTTAGGCGGTGTAAGTCCATTAGGCCAAAAGAAACGCTTAACGACGGTTATTGATAAATCTGCTAGTCATTATGAAAGTATCTTCGTTAGTGGCGGTAAAAGAGGGTTAGAAATAGAGATAAAACCCGAAAAGCTTGCAAATATAACAAACGCTATATTTGCTGAAATTTCCAGTTAATCTTCTTCATTTAAAAATTTAATCATTGCAGATGATAAGTTATAAATATCTCCTGGCCATCTTGCAGAAAGGTAATTCCTATCTTTAACCACAAAACCTGCAGATAAATTTGTTTTACTGTCTCTAAATAATGGTAATGGCCCTTTAAAGAAAAGTGTTGGGGAAGCTAAAGCACTAGTAACTTCATCTTCAACGGTTATGTTTGGATAAGTTAAATAATATTCACCAAGCCACCATCGAGTTAATTGATATGCTAATTTCTCTTGTCTATTTAGTAATGCTGTAGTTTTAAAATCATGAATAACTGATTTTTTTGTTGATGGATTAATACTTCTCGAAACAAGGACAACTCCATGACATACGGCTGCCACCATTTTTTTCGCTTGAAAAAACTCAACAATAATTTGTTGTAATAATTCAGACTCTAAATAAGGCTTAACTGTTTTATCATGGCCTCCAGGTAAATAAATACCATCAAATTGCTCACTGTTAATATTTTGATACTTAATGGGGTTGATAAATGCACTATGAGCTTGCAAAGTCAGGCAAGCATTAACTGCGTCAGTTCTTGCCGCTAAACTTGATTTTAAGAGCCCTAAACCTTTGCCAGTTAACATACGTTGATCCACAACGGCCATTCTTCCATCAGGCGTAGCAAATACAACATCGTAACCCTTTTCAAACAATGCTAAGCAAGGTATAGCAACTTCAGAAGGATCACTTCCTTGAGAAGGAAGTGGAACAAGTATTTTTTTCATTATGTGGTGATCCATTTATTAAAAGAGGGTTAATCATTTGGCTTTAAAATAACTTTACCGTCACTTTTATGTTTTGCATAGTGATCTAATGCCTCAGGAAAATTTTCAAAATTAACACTGGCATAGATATCGGTATGAAAAACCCCTTGTTCAAATAATTTCTGCACCTTGCGACTCAAAGAAATAACTTGTAACGGATTAGCATCACCAATATATTTTGCTAACCAAAAGCCTTCAATTTTAATATTTCTAAAAATAACATCAGAAACAGAAAAAAGGCCTCCTACAGGATCAAAGGTTTCTGTTAAGCGTCCATAGACTATCGCGGTTGAATTATTCGGCATCGCTTTTAATACTTTAGGAGTGTCTTCAGCAGCAACAGAGTCAAGTAGTACTGTAGCTTTGAATGATTTACATACTTTTTTTAATTCACCTTCATAGTTATCACTTGAAGTTAATAAAACAGTATCAGCACCTAACTTTTTTAAAACATCAACATTAGATTCACTACGTACTGTTGCAATAGTTTTAATGCCCTGCATTCTTGCATATCGAATTACGCCTTTACCAACTTGACTTGCTGCTGCATTAATTACGATAGCTTTTGCGCCTAACGTTTTAGCGCGTTCAACCATGCAAACAGAAGTACATGGATTAACAATAATTGTAGATGCTTGTTCATCTGATAACGATTTTCTTACTGGTAAACAAAAGTTGGCTTTAGTTACGGCATATTTAGCCCAAACACCATCTATTCCTGGTTGAGCAGAAACAGCGACACGCTTTCCAATAAGCCATTTACCGTATAAACCAGCGTTTGCATCAATCACAATGCCGCAACCTTCAAAACCCACATATGCCCCATTATTCGGCGCTAAACCATATTTTCCGAGCAAATAAACTAAATCAGAAGGGTTTACAGGTGAAGCGAGCATCTTCACCAACACCTGCCCTTTTCTCAATGAAGGGATTGATTTTTCACAAAGTTCAATACGATCCGAAGAAGGTAAAGATTGATCGGCTTGTAATGCTAAAGAAAAACCGATATTTTGAGGTGTTGATGTTTTTATTGAAGACAAAGAAATCACTTAAATTTATTAAACTTAATGCAGGCTAACAATTATGATTAATGAATTAAAGCACTATCATCTGACAAGGTGTAAAATTATTTAAAACCTTTGATTTAAAATGAAAGTTTAATTTAAAGAATCTCAATATATCAATAAGTTATAAATAACTCTTAGTATTGAATTAAAAATGCATGCTAATCTCAATAGCAATACAATTTGAATAATGGTCACTTTATGAAATACATCAACATTAATTCTCCTGAAATTAAATCAATATCTTTAGTCGCTCATGACAATATGAAAGAAGATTTAATCAGCTGGTGTCAAAAGTACCAAGAAGCTCTTATACCTCATACACTTTATGCAACAGGAACAACAGGCTTACATCTTGAAGCACAAACAGAATTAACCATTAATAAACTCATCAGTGGTCCTCTTGGTGGAGATCAACAAATTGGTGCACTGATCACCGAACAAAAAGTCGATATCATGATTTTCTTTTGGGATCCTTTAGAAGCACAACCCCATGATCCAGATGTTAAAGCGTTGTTGCGTTTAGCTGCGGTTTGGAATATTCCCGTTGCGTGTAATAGAGCAACAGCAGACTTACTGATCACGTCACCTTTATTTTCAACAAGTTATGAAAAATCCATTCCGGACTATCAACAGTATTTAGATTCAAGAAGTTAAGTTAATAATTAAGCATTTTAAATATTACATAGTATTGCTCTAACAAAAGTGGTGAGCATTTCTATGTTTGACAAAAGATTAAATCACATCTAAACCTATCTAAGTTACTTTATTAACTCTCATTGATTAACTTTCATTCATTAGCTTTTGTCTATTTGTATGATTTTAGTTATTGAAAGTATTTAATGGAAATAAAGTAACACTATGGAATTTAATTTATAAGGATATCTACAATGAAAAAATTATTAACATTAATTACAACGTTACTCACAGTATTATCTATTCATTCATATGCATTTAATGATAAAAAACCTTCAACAACTTTAGAACCTCAGAAGTCAATTTCAACTGAAATTTTAATCGTTGATATTAATCAGGCAGATCCTAAAGCCTTATTATCACTAAAAGGAATAGGTAAGAAAAAAGCACAAGCGATTATTAACTATCGTCAGAAAAACGGCGACTTTACTGATATTAATGATTTATTAAAAGTACAAGGTATTGGTATGCATGTAGTTAAAGAAAATAAAAATCGATTAAAAATTTAAATAAATTTATTCGATAATTTAAAAGTGTCAATACTTTACCGTTTGACACTTATTAGCGCTACTAACCTATTAAATATATTGCTGCTCCCTGTTATAATCCTTGCAAGTTACTTTTAAACTCAAATATTAATGAATTATATCCCTTTAAATGAATTTAAGAGCGCATGGATTTTTAGACATAAAAGTTTGCCGCTAGATGAAAAATCTCTTAACAAAATAAAACCGATGACAGAGCAAAGATCGATGGTTTTATGGGACAGTTTTATTAGTAAAAGTGCTGATCACCCTGACTTTTTTAAGCAAGGTGATTGGGCTTTTGATAAGAATATTTGGATCAATAACGGTAAGTGGGAAGGTATCTGGGACAGTGAAGAACAAACTTTACCAAGTGCTATTTTAGAAACTATTCAATGGGACCCGAATACCGTTGTTTATTACTGTATTAATCGAAAACAAGTCATAGAAACTACATGGTTAAATTTTAAAACTTGCTGGAAAAACTTTTTATTTGCTGATGATGGCACAATTTTAATTGGGAAAAAGCGCCAAGAAGTTATTCAATTTAATTCAAATGGGCATTTTACTGTTGGCAAAAAGCCATAAGGTTTTATGAGAAGCTTAAAGTTATTTAATCAACTCAAGAATTTAAATATTAAACTAACGTTTTTATTTTAAAATAATAACGTTAGTTTAATACCATTAAACACTTGATTATTTGCTTTCCAATATTCACCATCTATTTGCCTATAGCGTGAATACGCTTCAAACGTTACGGTATCAAATTTAACCCCAATTCCGGCACCAAGATAACCATCGATATCATTAGAACGATCATATTCATCATAATAATCATCTAAAGTTAGACCACCAAAAAAGTCACGAAAACTGATATCTTCATCATAATCATCTTCATCTCGATCTCTTAATATTAATTCACCAAGGTCAAAACCCACTTCTCCATAAATAAACACATCAGAAAAATAGCCAAATTTAAAGCCTAAATCCCATGCTAGGTATGAATGTTTGACGTTAAACATATCAGTAACTTTTGCATTACCTATGGAAGTATTTACTGCAACACCAAAGTCAGAGGTCTTATTCGTTAGCCAAACTTCACTCCCAAAACCATTGATATAGTCATCATCATTAAATTCAGTTTTAATAAAAAACCCTAAATTCTCAGTGGTTTCTGCATAAGAAGTAACGCTATAAAAAAATAATACTACGATAATAAACAGCTTCATAGAAACTCTCTAGTCCATTAGTTTTTAATTAGATGATGAGTAAAATTATGCCAAATAGAGCTGTATAAGATCAGTAGTAAAACTGTTAGAGAGTTTTTGTCATTTGTCAGAAAATGTAATATAGCAAAAATTTTAAAGACGAAAAGCCTGCTTCAATCAGCTTTTCATATTAATTAAAATGAGGAGTCAGGTTGTTTTAAAAACGCAAGTTCTTCTTCTGTCGATATACGATTTAAAATAACATTTCGATGGGGATACCTACCAAACCTCTCGATTATATCCCGATGCTTTATCTCAAACTCAAGGCTAGAATTAACACCGTTATTTTTATATAATTCAACAGCTACATCATGTATTTTTAATGATTCACTATGCATAAACGGCAAATACATAAAACTTTTTTCAATTTGGCTAAGTTCTTCATCTTTACCAAGTTGTATTGCTTCTTGAGCAAGGATTAATGCTAATTTATCTGATAAAAAGGCTTTGGGTGTATCTCTAAATATATTTCGCGAAAACTGATCTAAAACTATAATTTCGGCTAAACGTCCTTTAGCTGTTTTTCTCCATTCAAAAAGCTCACAATTATGAGCTTGTTTATGAGTCAGTAAAAATTTTTGTTTAACTAATAGATCAAAATCATCATCTTTTACCCACCACTTTGATTGCTCAATATCATCAAACCAGAATGATAATACATCAATGTAGTCCATTAAACTTTCTCAGCATCAGGCTCTATAACTTCAGGCTGATGTTCAGATAAGTCATCTCCTGACAACATTACCGCAAACCACCTGCCTTCTTTTGAACTTTCTAAAGCTATTTTAATGACCATTGTCAGAGGTACCGAAAGTAGCATACCTACAGTTCCTAATAACCATCCCCAAAAGATTAATGATAAAAAAACCACTAATGTTGATAACCCTAAACCTTTACCTAAATAACGGGGTTCAACTGCATTTCCCATTACGGTATTTATCACTAAATATCCTAGCCCTATAAAACCCGCTTCAGCGAAACCAAGCTGTAAAACGGCTAAAGACATGGCAGGAACTGCAGCAATGATAGAACCGATATTAGGAATGTAATTAAGTAAAAATGCCAATACCCCCCATAAAAGAGGAAAATCTAAACCAAAAGCCCATAACAATAATGAGACACATGCACCTGTTGCTATACTCACTAAAGTTTTAATTGCTAAATAATTGTTTACTGAAGATAAAAAACGATCAATTTGTCGCATTCTCATTTGTGGATCATCTAAAGCCAAATGTAATTTTTTTGGTAAAGACGATGCTTCGGATAACATAAAGACCACAGTTATAATGATCAAAAACAAATTAGCCATAACATTACCCAAGCCACTTAACATATCTGCAGCAAGTCCCATTGCAGCAGCAGGGTCAACATATTCAGTGATGAGCTCAGAAGAAAGTAAAATATTATAACTAGCTAATTTTTCAATAACCCAAGAAAGTTGTTGCGTTAATTGTTCCCGATATTCAGGCATTTTGGCGGATAATTCACCTAGGGATTTTCCTACTAAACCAGCTAATGATAAGACAATAGTGACAAACATTAATATCACAAATAAAACAGCGATTCCTTTTGGTACTCTATATTTTTGGGCATTAGTGACCAGAGGATTACAAATAATGGCGATAAAAGTGGACAGTAAAAACGGAACTAATATATTAGTCGCCGTTTTGATACCGGCTAAAACTACAAATAAAGCAGCTGTTACTAACAAAAACTTTAATATGCCACTAGTGTTATTGGTGAGACCCATAAGATATTTTTCTTTTTATATGATAAACAAAACTATACGACAAAAGCCTATTAAAGAACAAGGTAGAATAACCATCAAAATATAAAATACCGTTAATATTCAATCAATAAAATGTATTAATTAACGGTATTTTTACGAGCAACGAATAACTAAATATCACATAGTACGACGGATCAAAGTTACACTCGTTAAATTTAATAGTCGATAACAACTAAGCATACCAATCAAACCTACAAAACCTGCACCAGATAAAATACCTACTAACCAATATGAAAAGTGAAAGCTACCTGCCATTTCGAACGTTTGAGTTTGAAGAAAAAACACGCCAATCTCCATACCAATACTTGCCATTAACCCTGCAATTCCACCCAAAGCAATGAACTCAAATAATACACTATTGCGTAATAAGGCTCCTTTTGCGCCAAGTGTACGTAAAATTGCAAGCTCTCTTTCACGCTCTTCCATACTCGCTTGTACTTGTGCAACCAATACTAAACTTCCTGCTAGAACCACTAAAACTAAAATCAATTCAATAGCAATGGTCACTTGCTCAATCATTTGATTTAATTGTTTCATAATGGAATCAAAGTCGATCATCGAAATTGTCGGGTATTGCCCAATTAACTGATAAAAAATTTCTTTTTTCTCAGGAGCTACATTCCATGCCGATATAGAAGTTGAAGGAAAATCAGCCAATACAGCTTGGTTAAAAATCATAATAAAATTTAACTGTCGAGTTTTCCAATTCACTTCTCTAAGGCTGGTTACTTTTACATTGAATTCTCTACCACCTAAATTAAACGATAATTCATCATTCAATTTGATGTCTAGCCTTTCTGCAATGCCTGATTCAACAGATACCTGAAACGTTTGATCATTGTTGTCCCACCATTTACCTTCGATAATTTTGTTTTGAAGCGGTATATCATCTAACCAAGTTAAACCTAACTCACGTCCCATGCCTTTGCGGCCTTTCGGTTTGTTATCTTCATCTGCATTTTTTTTATCAGCTGTTACTTCTGTCGCTTCATTTTCTTTTTTATCGTCAACAACAATGGTTTTTTCACCATTTATTGCTGTTAATCGTCCTCGGTAGACAGCAAAAAAACCACGGTGAGGTATATCGTTATCTACCGTGAATTTTTTAAGTGGCGCTATTTGTTCAGGTGTAATATTAACCAAGTACTGGTTGGGTGTATCTGTAGGAAACTGAGCTTCCCATTCACCAATTATCGACGTTTTCATTACCGTTATTAGTAACAATAGTTTTATAGCAATTGTAAAACTAACAAGTTGAACACTATTTTCATTTGCTCGACGCTTTAAATTAGCCAATGCTAAATGCCATGATTTCCCCGCTTTTGTTCCAACGCTTCGTCCTGCACTCATCACCAGACGGCCTAAACCAAGCAAAATAACAGATACTAACAAGCCTCCTGCTAATAACGACAAGCTCATCTTTACGTCTCCGCTAAACATCAACAGCAATACTAAAAGAGCAATTAAAGGCGTTATCTGATGCAAACCTAACTTTACGGCTTTTGCTTCTGAAAAACCGCGAATTACTGAAAGTGGAGAAGTATGTATAAGTTCTTTAATAGGGTGAATAGCGAAAGCAACAGCACATATTAACCCGGTAACAACCGCAGTTAAAAATGGAGTAAAAGTAAGTGGCGTATCATCAAGAGATAAATAGCCCTCTATAGCATTGGCACCTAATAACAATAATACATAACCAAGCACTAAACCCGCAGCAATACTGATAAAACTTAATAAAGACCAATGCAGGCAATAAAGTTTACGTACGTGGGAAATTGAAGCACCCAAAGCTCTAAATACAGCCACCACTGATTGATGTCGTTGCCCATAACGCCTACTCGCTACTGCAACGGCAACTGCCGCTAAAACAATCCCTAACATACTTGCTAGAGATAAAAATCGCTCAGCACTATCAAGTGTTGTTGATAATCTGTTTTGAGCTCTTTTAGCATCATACCAACGCTGTGAGTCATTCACTTGTGGCTTTATCCATTCGTCAAATGCTTCTATATCATTCGTTTCACCGGCAAATAAATATGAATGCCACATACGGCTTCCAGGTTGCATAAGTTCGGTTGCAGCTAAATCATCAACATTCATCAAAATAGCGGGGCCTGCAACTAAAAATCGATATGAACGATCAGGGACATTAGTAAGAACGCCTGCAATTTTTAACGGTGCAACACCTATTTCAACAGTGTCACCGATATTTACACCTAACCGACTTAACAAACTACGTTCTACCCAAAGCTCTCCTTTTTCTGGACCTCCTACAACTTCTTCTGTACCACTTAATGTTCTCTTGACTCTCAGTTCGCCTCGAAGAGGATAATTTAATGAAACAGCATCAATTTCACTGAGTAACATATTATCGCCAAAAAACACCATTGAATCTGTTGCCACTTTAAGCGCAACATCTAAATTTAGGCTTTTACTTTTGGCGATATATTTTTCATCCGCAGGACCATTACCGCCGAATACGCGATCTGCACCAATAGTATTAGTACTATTAGCGACGATTGCATGTTTAATTTGTCCAGAAAACCCCGTCAAAGAAAAAACGGTTGCTACAGCTAAAACGATAGCTAAAAAGATAATGGTTAATTCACCACGACGTAATTCATGATCAAGCAATCTGAGTGATTGCTTATACCAAACGTTATTTGAACGACTCATTATTACCCCACATTTGCAACAGTTGGAGTTTCTGTTGCAACAAAATCACTATTATTTGTTGCTTCACTTAATACACCACTGTCCATTTCTACCTGACGTTGACAACGAGCAGCCAGTTTTGGATCATGAGTTACTAACACTAAAGTAGTTCCTAATTGCTCATTAAGGTCAAATAATAAATCAGTAATGTGCAATCCTGTTTTAGTATCTAAATTACCGGTAGGTTCATCAGCAAATAAGATATCTGGTTTAGCAATAAAAGCACGCGCAATTGCAACTCGTTGTTGTTCACCACCAGATAATTGTGATGGGTAATGTTGGAGTCTATCCCCTAAGCCAACTTTTTCTAATAATTCAATCCCTCTTTGTTCTGCATCTTCAATATTTGCTAATTCTGCAGGCAACATCACATTTTCAAGTGCTGTTAAACTGTTTATTAATAAAAACTGTTGGAAAATAAAACCAACATGATTCGCACGAACTTGGCTACGTTGTTCTTCATTTAGCTGGTGTAAACCATGGTTTTTAAGATAAACTTCCCCTGACGTTGGTAAATCAAGGCCTGCTAATATGGATAATAGAGTTGTTTTTCCTGAGCCAGATGAACCAACAATTGCAATTGTTTCGCCGCTATTAACAGTTAATTCTATGGGTTGTAATAACGCTAATGTTTTATTTTCTAACTGTACTGACTTAGTGAGAGAACGGACTTTTAAAATACTTTCGGGTTTATCATTCATGAAAAAATACTCATCTATTACTTTATTTCTATTAAGCTATTTAACCCTAATGACTAGCAGTTGGGCAACTACTTCTATTCTACTATTAGGTGATAGTGTGAGTGCAAGCTATGGAATGCAACAAAATCAAGGGTGGGTACACCTATTAAATCAACAACTAAGAGATAATAAAGCGCCTTATAAAATTGTGAATGCAAGTGTCAGTGGTGAAACAACAGGTGGCGGATTGTCTCGTCTTGCGGGGGTTTTAGCCGATAACAAAGTTGACCATTTAATTATAGAGCTTGGAGGAAATGACGGTTTAAGAGGCTATTCACCTAAATCCATCAAAAACAATTTGTTACAAATGATCAACATCGCCCAACAACAAAATATTCCTGTATCTATTATGCAAATTAAGATTACGCCCAATTATGGCCCAAGATATCTTAAAATGTTTGAAGCTGTTTTTGAGCAAGCAGCTCAAGAAACAAACAGTAATTTATTGCCATTTTTCATGGAGCAAGTAGCTTTAGATCCTAATTTGATGCAACAAGATGGCATTCATCCAAATATTAAGGCACAGCCAATCATTGCAAGATACGTAGAAGAACAATTAAAAAATTTAATTAAATAAGGTTTATTTGTTATGGACTTTATCTGGATATTATTTGCTTTCGCTTGTGGTTTAGCAGCTAAAACAATCACTCTCCCTCCATCGATAGGTTATTTGGTTGCTGGTTTTATTCTACATTTTTTAGGGTTTCAAGCCGATTCAATGGTTAGAGAATTAGCTAACCTAGGCATTACCTTAATGCTTTTTACTATTGGCTTAAAATTAAATATTAAAGAGTTATTTAAAACAGAGGTTTGGGCAGGCAGCATTAGCCATAATATTATTTGGTTAGTAATAGGCATTTTTATTCTAAAAATAATAGCACTAACCACTATTCCCTTTATTAGTAATTTAACAATTACTACCAGTGCAATAATTGTATTTGCTTTGTCTTTTAGTAGTACCGTTTGCGTAGTGAAGCTGATGGAAGATCACGGTGAAATGCGAACACGCCATGGTAAATTAGCTGTAGGTGTACTTGTAATGCAAGACATCATTGCAGTCATATTTTTAGTCTTAGCTACAGGTAAAACCCCTTCCCCTTGGGCATCATTGCTTTTATTAGCTATTCCTTTAAGGCCAGTTTTAACTCATTTACTCAATAAAGTTGGACATGGTGAATTAATTCCTTTAACGGGTTTTTTTATTGCGTTTGGTGCATATGAATTATTTGAATTTCTCAGTATTAAAGGAGATCTAGGAGCTCTTATTGCTGGTATGTATTTAGCAAGTCACTCAAAAGCCAGTGAAATAAACAAATCGTTACTTAATTTCAAGGACTTATTTTTAATAGGATTTTTTCTATCGATAGGTTTTACTGCATTACCCACATGGGAAATGCTCGGAATAGCATCATTAATCACTTTAATGATACCTATAAAGTTTTTACTTTTCTTTGCTCTCTTCATCAAGTTAAAACTTCGTGGAAGAACAGCTTTTTTAGCCGCATTAGCTTTAGCTAACTTTAGTGAGTTTGGTTTAATTATTACTTCTATTAGTGTTAATTATAATTGGTTATCTAAAGAGTGGCTTGTCATTCTGTCTCTAGCTGTCTCTATTTCATTCATTTTCACCAATATACTTTATAACGTTGCACATTCATTCTTTGCGAAACACAAAGATAAATTAAAGCGCTATGAACACCCCGACAAACTTAAAGAAGATGTTTTTATTCAACCTTGCGACGCCCCCATTATTATCATAGGTATGGGACGGGTAGGAATGGGCGCTTACAAAGCATTAGATAGCCAAAGCTCAAAACAAGCTTGGGGATTAGATACCGATAGAAACAAAGTTGATTGGTTGAATAATAATGATACTCAAGCTTTTTGTGGTGATGCTGAAGATGCTGATTTTTGGGAAAATATTGAATTATCAAAAATACAATTAGTATTATTAGCACTACCATCTATACAAGACATTACCAATATCACTAAGCAGCTTCGTTACGCAAACTATCAAGGTAAAATTGCGGCAATTGCAAGGTTCGATGACGAAAGGCTATTATTAGAAAAACTTGGTGTAGATAAAGTGTTTAACTTTTATAATGAAGCAGGTGTCGGTTTTGCTGAAGAAAGTATCAATTTAATAATGAAAACTGATTAAAAACAAAAAAGCCGACATTTCGTCGGCTTTTTTGTACTTTAAAAGTGGCATCCCTAAGGGGATTCGAACCCCTGTTACCGCCGTGAAAGGGCGGTGTCCTAGGCCTCTAGACGATAGGGACGCAAAACTTGCTTATCGAAACATGTTTCAATAATGTTGCTTAAAGTTGCTG
>JAGSHH010000097.1 GCA_023954655.1 Colwelliaceae bacterium | reverse complement strand
TATTTAAATTAAGCTCACGATCAATATTAGTACCAATAGATAAATAAACTTGAGACATTACAATTGTTGGCCTCGTTCAATTTCAACACCAACAGTTTGCGCATTATGAACGGCACCAGGCTTGCCTATTTTTAATTTAAGCCATGGAATTTGATATGTTTCCATTAAAAATGTTGCTAAGCGTTCAGCTAAGGTCTCTAATAGATCAACAGGATTTTGATTAGCAAATATTGAAATTTTTTCAGATATATCAGCATAGTCTAAAGTCTTATCTAGTTCATCATTTTCAGCCGCGTGTGAAGTATTCCACCCCATAGATAGATCGATCACCAACGTTTGTTTTATTTCTTTTTCCCAAGCAAAAAAACCAATAGTTGTTTGAATACTTAAGCCTTGAATAAACACTTTATCCATAATCACGATACTCTTTTATCAATAAATATGTCGACTTTCTAACATTGAGGTCAACCACTTATTAAATTTAATGATATATTACAAAATAATTGGCGAGTTTACCTGCCTAAGAGTAGAAAAACTAGTTAACTAAGTTATACAATAAAGAAACATTCTAATAAATTGCCAAGGAAAGGATATATACATGTTATTGCTAACGTTTACTTTGACTATTGCAGCTTATTTAATAGGCTCAATATCGAGTGCAATTTTAGTATGTAAATTATTAAACCTTCCTGATCCTCGAACCACTGGCTCTAAAAATCCAGGTGCAACAAATGTTTATCGCATTGGTGGAAAGTATGCTGCAATATCGGTATTAATTTTTGATATTTTAAAAGGCACCATACCTGTCTGGGGAGCGTATTTCTTAAAAGTTGAACCCATTTATCTAGGACTAATAGCAATAGCTACCTGCTTAGGTCATATGTTTCCAATATTTTTTAATTTAAAAGGAGGAAAAGCAGTAGCAACAGCTTTTGGCGTATTACTTCCTATTGGTTTGGATTTAGGTGCATTATTAATAATAACTTGGTTAACTACGGCAAAGTTCACTCGATATTCAAGCTTAGCTGCTATTGTCGCGGTATCTTTAGCGCCATTTTATACTTGGCTTTTAAAACCTATTTATACTTACCCTGTAATCATGTTATCCGTATTAATAATTTTCAGACATAAAGAGAATATCATCAGGTTATTTAAAGGTATTGAACCAAAGATTCGCGATAAAATGAAAATATAAAAAACACTAAACTGGCGCTAAGGTATCTAAAGGCCAACGAGGCGTCGCTTTAAAGGTTAAGTCGGTATTATTTCCTTCATCAAGCTGGGCTTTTAATCTCTGCATTCCCGCAAAGGCAATCATTGCGCCGTTGTCAGTACAAAATTCAGGGCGAGGATAATATACTTGACCGCCAAGTTTTTGAGTAACTTGTTCGAGCTTTTCTCTTAATGAAATATTGGCACTAACTCCTCCTGCAATCACTAAACGCTTTAACTGGCATTGTTCCAATGCTCTGCGACATTTTATCGCTAATGTATCCACAACAGCTTCTTGAAAAGCATAAGCAACATCGGCATGGGTTTGCTCATCCATTTTTGAATTTAAGGCAATTTCTTTACGAATAGCAGTTGCCGTTGCTGTTTTTAAACCGCTGAAACTAAAATCTAATCCAGGCCTATCCGTCATAGGTCTTGGAAATTTAAATCGCCCCTTAACACCATTTTCCGCCATTTTAGATAAAGCTGGTCCACCTGGATAATCTAACCCTAGGAGTTTTGCCGTTTTATCAAAAGCTTCGCCTGCAGCATCATCTACAGATTCACCTAATAATTCATAATGGCCGATGCCATCAACACGGACTAGCATGGTATGTCCGCCAGAAACTAATAAAGCAACAAAAGGAAATTCAGGTACATCATCTTCTAACATTGGTGCAAGTAAATGACCTTCCATATGATGAACAGGTACTGCAGGTAAATCCCAGCCGTAGGCCAAACTTCTACCGATTGAACAGCCTACTAATAAAGCCCCTACTAATCCAGGGCCGGCTGTATAAGCAACACCATCAAGATCATCAGGAGTTAAGTTTGCATCTGCCAAGACTTCTTTAATCAAAGGGATCGTTTTTCTTACATGATCACGTGACGCTAACTCAGGAACTACCCCACCATAATCTGCATGAACAGCAATTTGGCTATACAGACGATGTGATAATATTCCATCTTCATCATCATAAACAGCGATGCCTGTTTCATCACATGAGGTTTCAATTCCTAAAATACGCATTAATTACTAGTCCAAAATTACAGCTATAAATTTTAATTGGAGATTTTACCTGCTAAATTTTTTTTTCTCCAGCAGCTTTACGTTATAAAGATCATTAATAGCTTTACAAGCGTGTTACCTTAGCATTAGAATACGTCACCAATTTTTAATAGAGTGGGTGAAGATGAGGCCAAATGGCTGAAATCAAACACCGATTTATATAGATACATAACTAAGGTAAAACAGTACATGCCAGTAATTAAAGTAAGAGAAAACGAACCATTTGACGTAGCTTTACGTCGTTTTAAACGTTCATGTGAAAAAGCAGGTATCCTTTCAGAAGTTCGTCGTCGCGAATGTTATGAAAAGCCAACTTGGGAACGTAAACGTAAAAAAGCAGCTGCTGTTAAACGTGCTGCTAAAAAAGTTTCTCGTGAGAACGCTCGTCGCGTTCGCATGTACTAAGAATTATCTTAGTTAGTATTTGAGTTTACTGAACCAGTAATATGAGCTTACTCATACAACTCAAAGATGAAATGAAAAACGCCATGCGCGCTAAAGACAAATTACGTCTTGGCGTTATCCGTATGGCGTTATCTGCTATCAAACAAGCCGAAATTGACCACAAAATTGAACCAACAGATGATAGTATCATTGCTGTTTTAACCAAAATGGTTAAACAACGCAAAGAGTCCATCAAAATGTTTAACGATGGTGGTCGTGAAGATATGGCAGCGAATGAACAAGCAGAAGTTATTGCACTGGAAGACTTTCTTCCACAGCCTTTAACTCAAGAAGAAATAATAAAATTAATTGAAAATGCAATTACTGAATCTGGTGCAGCTTCTATGGCTGACATGGGTAAAGTAATGGCTATATTAAAACCTGCAATGCAAGGTAAAGCTGATTTAGGCGCAGTAAGTGGTCAAGTAAGAGCAGCTTTAAATAGTTAAGATTAATTTGAACTTTATCGTTAAAAGCCGCCTCTTTATAGATGCGGTTTTTTTATATTTACGCTAAAGTATCACCCTTGTTTTTTTGAACTTTTATATAAAAACAGTAATTTTCGAATAGGTAATCAATTTCAATGGCAGGCATGATCCCAAGACAATTTATTGACGATTTATTAGCACGTGCTGATATCGTTGAGTTAATTGATTCTCGTGTGCCTTTAAAAAAAGCGGGTAAAAATTACCAAGCCTGTTGTCCTTTTCATACCGAAAAATCACCTTCCTTTAGTGTCAGTCAAGACAAACAATTTTATCATTGTTTTGGTTGTGGTGAACATGGTAACGCCATTTCTTTTTTAATGGAATTTGATCGATTAGAGTTTCCTGACGCAATCGAAGAGCTTGCTTCACATTATAATATGGAAGTGCCTCGAGAGCAGAATAATCAATCACCTGCTCAACAGTTAAAACAACAACAAGCGTATCAGCAAAAGCAAGATGACTATGAGTTAATGGACAGTATTGCTCGTTTTTATCAACAACAACTGAAAGTATCAGTAGATAAAGAAACCGCTATAGAATATTTAAAAGGTCGAGGATTAAGTGGCGAAATAGTTAAACGATTTGGGATTGGTTACATCAGCGATACATGGGACGGCATAATGACCCCTTTCGCAAAGAGTCGTGCTATTACTCAACAATTAGTTGACTTAGGGATGGCCATTCAGGGGGATAAAAATAAACCATATGACCGTTTTCGTGGCAGGATCATGTTCCCCATTCGTGATAAACGTGGCCGAGCAATCGGCTTTGGTGGCAGAGTATTAAGTGATGGCACTCCTAAATATTTAAACTCTCCTGAAACCCGTATATACCATAAAGGCCAAGAGTTATATGGACTTTATGAAGCAAAACAGGCAAACAAACAACTAACACGTTTAGTTGTGGTTGAAGGTTACATGGATGTTGTAGCTCTTGCACAACATGGGGTTAATTATGCTGTTGCTTCACTTGGTACGGCAACTACACCTGAACAATTACAAACACTTTTTCGAACAGTAAAAGAAGTTATTTGTTGTTACGATGGTGACCGTGCAGGTCGAGATGCCGCATGGCGAGCAATGGATAATGCATTACCTCTGATTCAGGATGGCTTTTCATTAAAGTTTGTTTTCTTGCCTGATGGGGAAGACCCAGACTCGTTAATTCGCGAACAAGGCCAACAAGCTTTTGAAACAATTTTAGATAATGCTATGCCATTATCAGAGTTCTTATTAACCAACTTATCTGAGCAAACAAATCTTAATACCAACGAAGGTACATCAAAATTAGTGGAGTTATTTCAGCCCTATTTAAATAAATTACCTGAAAGTTTTCTTAAGCAAAGCATCATTTCGTCCATTGCTAATAAATTTGCCCGTGGAAGTGAAAAAAGGCTTGAAGAATTACGCAGACACCATAATAAAGAACAAAATAAACCTCAGAACAAACAAACTAAAATAACTCCAATTCGTCTTGCTATTGTATTATTGTTGGAGCATCCCCATATAGTAAAAGCAATACCTGATAGTACGATTCTAAAGCAATTAGAAATGCCTGGAATACCTTTATTAAATCAGTTAATTAGTCTCTGTGAAGAGAATGAAAATATAAATAGTGCTCAGTTAATTGAATACTTTCGAGGAACCCCCGAAGGCAATCAATTAACAAAATTGATGTGTATAGAGCACTTTGTTGAAGCTGAAAATGCTGAAAGTACATTTTTAGATTTAATAGAAAGCTTTTTAAATCTGTTTATTGATAAACGAACAGACGAATTAATCGCAAAAGAACAAAACAATGGGTTGAGTGATGAAGAAAAATTAGAGCTACATAGCTTACTCTCAGCTTAATAAGATTGAAGACAATGTTGAATTCAATCTAAGATAATTTAAATAAAGCGAAAACAGTTTATCGCTGGTAATTTAGTCACTCATTGGCTATAATTTCCGGCTTACTGTTTTCTTTTTGATAGCCATAAATTAGGTGGACACTCGTCAATGGATCAAGCCCCACAATCTAGATTAAAAGAGTTAATTACCAAAGGTAAAGAGCAAGGGTATTTAACATTTGCTCAAGTTAACGATCATCTCCCTCAAGATATTATCGATTCAGACCAAGTTGAAGACATCGTACGTATGATCAACGACATGGGTATTAAAGTATTTGAGAATGCTCCTGATAACGATACTTTGATGATGAGTGAAAGTGATACTGATGAAGATGCAGCAGAAGCCGCAGCTCAGGCACTTGCCACAGTTGAGAGTGAAATAGGTAGAACAACAGACCCAGTACGTATGTATATGCGTGAAATGGGAACTGTTGAACTTCTTACTCGTAAAGGCGAAATTGTAATTGCCAAGCGAATTGAAGAAGGTATCAAAGAAGTACAACGTTCTGTTGCTGAATATCCACCTGCTATTAATTATTTATTAGAGCAATGGGATAACTTTGAAGCTGAAGAAGCGCGTTTAAGTGACATTATTGTAGGCTTTTTAGACCCTGATGCTGAAGAGGAAGAAATTCCAGCTGCTGCAACTCATATTGGTTCTGAATTATCTGAAGAAGAACTTAAAGATGAAGACGGCAATAATGACGATGATGAAGATGAGGAAGAAGAAGATACAGGTCCTTGTCCTGAATTAGCACGTGAAAAATTTGGCTTACTTCGTGAAGCTTATGAAAATGCTAATGAAGTTATCGCAGCAAAAGGCCGTGGCCATGCTGATGCACAAGCCGCAATTGATGCTTTAGCAGAAGTATTTAAAGAGTTCCGTTTAATCCCTAAATTGTTTGATAAGTTAGTGAAAAACATGAGAAGTGTTATGGACCGTTTACGTGTTCAAGAACGCTTAATCATGAAACACTGTGTTGTTGGTGCGGGTATGCCAAAAGCTACATTTATCAAAATATTTCCAGGGAATGAAACCTCTAAAAATTGGTTCGATGAACAGCGTGCTGCTGGTTTACCACACTCAGCAAAAATGGAAGACATTGAGTTAGATGTTGAACGTTGTATCTACAAACTTAATTTACTTGAAGAAGAAACTTTCTTAAACGTACATGGCATAAAAGACATTAACCGTCGCATGTCAATTGGTGAAGCAAAAGCTCGCCGTGCGAAAAAAGAAATGGTTGAAGCTAATTTACGTCTTGTAATTTCAATCGCTAAAAAATACACCAACCGTGGTTTACAATTCTTAGATTTGATTCAAGAAGGTAACATCGGTTTGATGAAAGCGGTTGATAAGTTTGAATATCGCCGTGGTTATAAGTTCTCAACTTATGCAACATGGTGGATACGTCAAGCAATAACCCGTTCAATTGCTGACCAAGCACGTACAATTCGTATTCCTGTACATATGATTGAAACGATTAATAAATTAAATCGTATTTCACGTCAAATGCTACAAGAGATGGGACGTGAGCCTACACCAGAAGAATTAGCTGAACGCATGATCATGCCTGAAGATAAAATTCGTAAGGTGTTGAAAATAGCTAAAGAGCCAATTTCAATGGAAACCCCAATTGGGGATGATGAAGATTCACACTTAGGTGACTTTATTGAAGATGGCAGCGGTGAGTTACCTGTTGACTCAGCCACATCTGAAAACCTTAAAGATGCGACTCATGAAGTGCTAGCTGGTTTAACTGCTCGTGAAGCGAAGGTACTAAGAATGCGTTTTGGTATTGATATGAATACCGATCACACCTTAGAAGAAGTTGGTAAGCAGTTTGATGTAACGCGTGAACGAATTCGTCAAATTGAAGCCAAAGCGTTACGTAAGTTACGTCACCCTTCTCGTTCTGAACAACTTAAGAGTTTCTTAGACGGCGAATAATTTTTCAGTACTGATTATTAAAAAAGCTCCTTAATGGAGCTTTTTTTTGTCTGGTCTATTTTATTTAATCTTGTATTAATTATATTTACGGCTAAGCATTGCAAGATCTTTAATAGTTACGTGTGTACCTTGTTTATCTAGAGCTTTTACCATTGACTCAACATTAGTACCGTATTGTTGAATAAATGTAATCATATCTTTTGAATTACATTGAACATTATTAATAACAAAGTTCTTGCTATAGCCGCTATCTTTAATTGCATTATGAGTAGCCGCTCTATTTCCTGACACAGCTGTCATACACAATTGGGTAAAGGTACTATTATCTGCGGCTCTTAATTCAACGGCTTGACTTGAAACTACCGCACTTAAACTTAATACTGACATTACTACAACTTTTTTGAAAACATTCATGATACTCTCCAACAAGTGATTGACTTACACTTTAATAGTGGGCTATTTTCAAAAAAAAGTTTCAATTTAAAATCACTAACTGTAAATGTTAATGTCAGAAAAAATAATTATAAATAAATAATAAGTTATTAATTTTTAAGGGGATAATTCTATTTTAAAAAATAACAATACAGAGCAAACTTGGTACTAAATATTACATTCCAACATATATTTTAATAAATAAAACCATTTAACTTACGACGAATAACCTTATTCTTTGTCTATTGAAAAATGTTCATTAGTTAAAAATTCTTTGTCCGTTAAACTTAATAAGAATGCCAGTAAATCTTCTTTGTCTTGCTGACTCATTTCAAACCCTTTAATAAAAGCAGATTTCAAACGATTAATCCTGCCATCTCCTTTATTTATCCCATGTTTAATTTCACGACCTCCTGCTGCATAAAAGTCTAAAACTTCGGCAAGTGTATTTATGCTCCCATCATGCATATAAGGAGCCGACACTTCGATATTGCGTAATGTTGGAGCTCTAAAACGACCATTATCTCTAGATAAAGTAGATATCTCTTTAAGTCCTACATCTATTTCAGGGTATCCTGACTCTTGTTTATTATTTTTAACATTATATAAACCTGTATTATGAAATGGTCGTCGGTCTATTAATTGCTTTTCATGACTTGTAGATTGGGTGAAATTAAATCCGCCGTGACAATGGTGGCATTCTAACTTTTCAGAAAAAAACAAATTCATCCCACGTAAAGCAGATGCTGATAAAGCCGTATCATCACCTTCGTAAGCATATTTATCAAAAGGTGAGTTCAATGAAATTAAGCTACGTACAAAGCTTGCTAAGGCTTTAACGATTAAATCAAAACTAATATCTTTTTCAGGAAACGCCTTTGAGAATAAAGTTAAGTATTTATCTTCTTTGAAACGAACTAAAACCTCTTCTTCATGCCCTGCTATTCCAAGCTCTATGGGGAACTCACCAAACATCGGTAGCAATATTTGTCGCTCTAAGGTTGTTAATCCATCATGTGCCCAAGTAAGTGTCTTGTTATATGCGATATTAACTAACACAGGAGAGTTTCGACGATGTACTTGCCCGGTACTACCAACTGACTGGCTAATATTTTCACCAAATGCATATTGTTGAAGATGACAAGATGAACAAGATTGTTGTTGATTAAATGATAACTTTTTATCAAAAAATAGAGCTCTACCTAGCTGAACTTTTTCATCAGACATTGGATTATCATTAGGTATTTGTGGTTTGGGAAACCCTTTAGGTAAAGACCATTGGTAACTGGCTTGATGGTTCGTCTGCTTAGAACAACTTACAATAAAAAATATTAAGAAAATACAATAAAAAAGCTTACTTCCCATTGTTTATCCTAAAAATATTTTCTTGATGAAGATTATTAAAAATTGACTGACAATAAGTATTTTCATGCTCAGATTGACAACTTGCCTTTGACGATAAACTAAACCCTTGGGTTAATATGGATAAATCAAAAATTAAGGGGTGAGTCTCTGAAATTTCTACTTCAAAAGAATAAAGGTTAGGATATAAACACGCCTTACTAGGAGATCTCATAACACTGGGTGATTTACATCCAGTAGAGCCTAAATGAAAAACCCAATCATCTCTTTCAGAATCCATTTCTAAACGAATAAACTTATGACCTGTTTGCCAAACCCAAAACATAGTTGAATCATTTAACGGACTTTCTTGTGTTAAGGGGTTTAAATGATTTAATTCAAAAGGTATGCCCAAAGAGAATTTAATCTTTTTGAAGTCAGAAAGCACAAGTGGCTCTTCAAATAATAACTGCCAATTTCCCTTTTGAGTATCTCGACAACTCTGCCCAAGTAAAGCGACATTTCTCGATTGTAAGGGAGTATTTTTTAATGAATGGGATTGCCAATTTCCTTGCGTGTCTTGCAAAGATACTTGGCTTATATAAAAATAGAATTGACTCAACTTCCATTGATCGTTATCGAGGACATATTCTTTATCACATTGAAAAGCCTGGTTTTCAAGGGTAGGAGAAAACGTTATGGAAGAGTGTTTTTCTCGTTCACTACAAGCCACAATAGATAATATTATCATCATCAAAAATATTCTAAAAAATACCATTAATGTTCCTTAGAAAACACACTGCACAAATTATTTTACAATATTTTAACATCTAAAACAGTCAAAATATTCAAAATCTAAGCAGATACTGCTAACTTATAGAGATACTACTATTAACTTGATAGATAATGCTCTATCTGTTGAAAAAGGAATTTACATGAATAAGTTTTTTATATTTTTATCGATGATAATTTTTTCATCAATAAGTATTAATACTTATAGTCACTCAGAACACGACAAATCTCGTTTTGTCGCACCTAATGGTAATGATATTGGGCGATGCGATAATGTATTAAGACCTTGTGCTTCTATTGGTTATGCCGTTAAGCAAGCTAATAAAGGCGATAAAATTCTTGTCTCTGCAGGACAGTTTTCTATTACTACTTCAGATGAATTATTTTATCTAAAAAGTGCTTTAGTCCCTGTTTATGGTGGCTATAATCGTTTTGACCATTTTCAGTCTCAAAGCCCGCAAAGTAATGTTACTACTATAAAGAATGTGCCGACAGAAATGGCAAGTTCCCTTAGGCAAAAAGGGTTTAATGTTATTGCCGACGGAAAGTCTTTTGAGAATGATAGCAAACTTAAAGAAAAACTCGCAAATTATGTAGAGTTAGGCAAGAGTCAAAAAGATGAAGTATGTACTGATGGAAAAGCAAGCATATTCGACTGTAACAATGTTGACTTACTTGCCCACCTTCCGCTTTTAGAAATGTCGAGTGTACCTTCTTCCGGTAGTGATATTTGGGGACATGTTGACTTAAATACAGGAAGAGAATATGCCATTATGGGGTTATATGACGGTATAATTATTGTTGATGTAACAAACCCATCAAATCCAAGTGAAGTGGGTACAATTGACGGCGTAAACTCAAGCTGGCGTGATGTTAAAGTTTATCAATATTACGATGAAAGCATAAATTTATGGCAAGCATATGCCTACGCGACTTCAGAAGGGGCAAATTCTGGCGAAATAGATAATGTTGCTATTATTGATTTAAATAATTTACCCAATGGAGTCAGTTTAGCCAATAAAAGTACTGTAGTATCTACTGCTCATAATGTTTATATTTCAAATGTCGATTATTCTTTAAATATTGCTCTGCCAGATCAAACCCCTACACTTCAGTTAGTTGGTTCAAATAACCGTAGCGGTGCATTTCAAAGTTTTTATTTGGATGATCCTGTTGAGTTAGTTAAAGATTCTGCTAAAAGTTACGGTAATGGTTATACCCATGACGGTAGCTCATTATTGATTGACGACGAACGCTCTTTGAACAATTGTGGTATATCTTCAGGGCCCTGTACGGTTTTTATTGATTTCAATGAAAAAGAAATGAAACTTTGGAACATTACGGATCCAGCCAAATCAACACAACTTAGCAGCACAGAATATGACGATGTCAGTAAAGACAACCAATATATTCATTCAGGCTGGGGGACAGAAGATCAACAGTACATTTTTTTACATGATGAATTTGATGAATATAAAGGCGGATTAAATTCAACGGTCCGCATTTTCTCTATTGAAGATTTAAATAATCCAATACAAGTTGGTCAATGGACGGGGCCAACGAGAGCAATTGATCATAATGGTTTTGTTCGGGGTAATAGATATTACATGTCGAACTATGAACGTGGTTTAACTATCTTAGATATCACTGATCCCGCTAATCCAACTGACGCAGGCTTTTTTGACACTTACACACCGTCAAATAACCCAAGCTTCAATGGTGCATGGGGAGTTTATCCATTTCTTCCTTCCGGAAATATTCTAATAAGTGATATTAACAGCGGCCTTTACATACTCAAAGATAACTCAAAAACATCTTCAACAGGTCAATTTACGTTTACCAGTAAAGAGATTTCAACTGACCAAGGTGAAACATTGATAATTGATGTACAACGTAATGGAACAGATATCAGCCAAGCTACAGCAGTGAGTTATCAAGTTATACAAGGTAGTGCTAAACAATCATCTGACTATACCATTGAGAATAATACCCTTAATTGGTCTGCAAACGACAATGAGGCTAAAACTATCTCAATAGATATAAGTGAAGACACAACCAGCAGTGAATTTCCTGAGAACTTTTTTATACGCTTATACAACCCGGTTAATGGCGCAACGCTCGGTCAAAATAGTTATGCAACAGTCAATATCTCTGGTATTGCTGACGCGGGAACAGGTAGTTTTAATTTTTCAGAAGCTACCGTTAGTGAAAACTCTGGTGACTATATTGTTGAAGTAAACCGCATAGGAAGCTCTGTTGGCGAGCTGACTTTTGATTATCAATTAACATCAAACGAAGCCATAGTTGGAACAGATGTAGAGGAAAATTCAGGACAAATTTCTTGGGCCGATGGTGAAAATGATACTAAAGAAATTACATTATCAATCATCGATGATGACCTT
>JAGSHH010000203.1 GCA_023954655.1 Colwelliaceae bacterium | reverse complement strand
CAGAAGCTTCTGTATTAAGAGCTAAAAGAAACCTAGAACGTACTTATTTAAAAGCGCCTTATGATGCCATGATTGAAGAGCGAAATATTGGTCTGGGTGCTTTTGTAGGTACAGGTAGCCGTGTTGGTAAGCTTTTAGGAACTGCAATTGCGGAAGTTCGTTTACCAGTAGCAGATAATCAATTACAGTTTTTAATCAATCAAGGTGATAAAGCAACAGTTGAGTTAATTGGTACTTATGCTGGTATTGATACTATTTGGACTGCAAAAATAGCCCGTAATGAAGGCGTTATTGATAATAAAAGTCGTATGAGTTACCTCGTGGCTGAAATTAAAGATCCTTATTCCCTTGATAATAACTCTGAAAATAAGAAAACCCCACTTCGCTTTGGTTCTTATGTGAATGCAAATATTTTAGGACTTGAATTAGCACAAGCATCAAAACTTCCTCGATATTTGGTTGTGAATGACAAAGTGGCCATTTTAGATGATGAGTCAAAGCTTCATTACGTTGATATAGATATTGTTCGTCAGGTAGGTGGTGATGTGATTGTTTCTAATGGTTTAGCATCAGGTGATAAATTAATTATTTCGGCGCTTGATTACCCTGTTGATTGAATGAAATTAACATTGCCTGGTGATGAAGTTGAAAATAAAGATTCAGATGCTGAGAAAAAAACTGAAACGCAGATCGCTAGCGTTAAGGACTAAATGATGGATAAAACTCAAAAAGGGTTAATTGCTTGGTTTGCGCGAAATAGCGTCGCTGCAAATCTACTGATGGTTTTTATTTTAATAGGTGGACTATTAACTATTCAAACGATCAATAAGCAAATGTTTCCACAAGTTAAAATAAATTGGATTTCATACGCAGCGCCATATCCTGGTGCTGCTCCACAGGAAGTGGAAGAGGGGATTACAATTAAGATCGAAGAAGCATTGGAAACGGTGCAAGGTCTAAAAAGAGTGATTACGTATTCAAATCGAAACTTTTCAAATGGTTGGTTTGAAGTTGAACTAGATTATGATCCACAAATTGTACTTGAAGAAGTTAAGTCAGCGATTGATTCCATCTCCAGTTTCCCTGAAGGTATGGAACGGATTAAAGTTGAACGTGAAAAGTTTCGTCAAGAAGTTATGTATATCAGCTTGTATGGTGATTTGAGTAATGGTGAACTAAAAGAACTTGGTCGTAAAATTCATAATGAAATTCAACAATTACCATTGATAAATATTTCAGAGTTTTACAGTGGACTAGGTTATGAAATATCGGTTGAAGTTAGCAAAGACAAACTTCGAGAGTATGGACTGAGTTTTAATGATGTTGCGAGATCAGTACGTAATTATTCACGTAACATGTCTGCGGGACAAATTCGTGCAGAAAATGGTTATATAAATCTTCGAGTTGAAAATCAAGCATATCGAGGTCATGAATTTGAACAAGTGCCTGTAATTACTTTGGAAGATGGAACTAAAGTTTTATTAGGGGATATTGCAACAATTGTTGATGGTTTCCAAGAAGGTCTTCAATACTCTAAATTTAATGGTAAAAACTCAGCTACATTCTTTATTGGCGCAGCTGATAATCAAAGCATTACGAATGTTGCAAAAGTTGTTAATAAGTATGTAGATAGCAAAAAAGATGTATTACCAGCAGGCGTTCAATTAGAAACTTGGGTAGATATGACTTATTACCTTGAAGGGCGCCTAAACATGATGTTAGATAACATGAAAAGTGGAGCTATTTTAGTTTTCTTAATGCTGGCTCTTTTCTTACGTGTTCGTCTTGCATTCTGGGTAATGATGGGTTTACCTGTTTGTTTCTTAGGTACTTTACTTCTTATGCCAATGGAGTTTATAGATGTCACAATCAATGTTATTAGCTTATTTGCCTTTATCTTAGTACTCGGTATTGTCGTTGATGATGCCATAGTGATGGGGGAAAGTGCTCATGATGAAATTGAAGAAAGTGGCCATAGCACTGAGAGTGTTATAAGAGGTGTTCAACGTGTCGCTATGCCAGCAACTTTTGGTGTTTTAACGACAATTGCAGTGTTTGTGCCCTTTCTATTCGGTGAAGGTCCATCGTCTGCTTTTGGTAAAGCAATTGGTTCTGTAGTTGTCTTGTGTTTAATATTTTCTTTAATAGAGTCGAAGTTAATATTACCAGCTCATCTTGTTAAAATGAAAATTAAAGAATTTAATCCGAAAAATCCGCTAGATCGTTTACGTGCATGGATTGATTCAAAACTTAAAACTTTCATTGAAACTAAATATCGTCCTGCTCTTGCGGTATGTATTGAGTATCGTTACGCAGTATTAATGTTTTTCATTAGCTTAATGTTGATTAGTGCAGGTTTATTTGGTGGTGGTTTTGTTCGATTTATTGGACAGCCTAAAATTCCTCATGATTTCCCGCAAGTTAATGTGGAAATGAATGTAGATGCATCAGAAAAATCGACGTTAAAAACCTTACTAAATATTGAACGCATCATTTATCAAATAGATGAAAAAATTGAAGCAGAACACGGTAGCAGCATGATTTCTGACATGCAGGTCGACCTACGTAGTAGAACTAGGGGTCGTGTTATGGTGAAATTAGTAATCCCTAAATTAAGACCTATTAACACCTTCGAGTTAGCTGAATTATGGCGTGCTGCAATTCCAAAGTATCCAGGTATGAAGTCACTTACAATTAATGATAATCTTTTTGGTGGTGGTCGAGATGATGGCGATATTGCTTTCAGATTGGAGAGCCAAAGTGATGAGCAACTTTTAGCTGCGGCTAAAGTGCTGAAAGAAAAGTTAAATTCACTTAAAGGTGTTGGAGATGTTAATGATAGCCGTCAAACGAGTGCTAAAGAAGTTCAGCTAGAACTTAAACCATTAGCTTATAGCCTAGGTTTAACACTTTCTAATGTAGCATCTCAGGTAAGTTATAGTTTTTATGGCTTAGAAGCACAGCGTATTTTACGTGATACTGAAGAAGTTAAAGTCATGGTGCGTTACCCGCTTGAACAACGTAGTTCTGTAGGACATGTGGATGATGTGATGATACAAGCCCCTAATGGTGCCGAATTACCTTTATCTGAATTAGCAGTAATAAGTTTAACTGATGGTGTAACACGTATTCGTCGTGAAAATGGGAATCGTACAATTAATGTTTGGGCAAGTGTAGATGCTGAACAGGTTGAACCATTTGAAGTCGCAAAGGATATTCGTGATAACTTCATTCCACAGTTATTACGTCAATTCCCTCAAGTACAAAGCGAAGTTTCTGGACGTATTCAAGAAGAAATGGAAAGTGCTGATTCGCAATTACGAGATTTTGTAATTTCGTTATTAGTTATATTTTCTTTACTTGCTATACCGCTTAAGTCGTATTCTCAGGCTGTTATGATCATGGTTGTAATACCATTCGGTGTGATTGGCGCTGTGATGGGACATTTCATATTAGGCATGGATTTAAGTGCACTATCTGTTATGGGGATTCTTGCAGCTTCTGGGGTTGTGGTAAATGACTCATTAGTAATGGTTGATTATGTTAATAATGCGAGGAAATCAGGTGTTCCACTAAAAGATGCTGTTATGTTTGCTGGTACAAAACGCTTTAGAGCCATAATGCTTACTTCATTGACGACGTTTATTGGTCTAGCACCAATCATTTTCTTTGAAACAAGTGCTCAGGCACAAATTGTGATACCAATGGCGATTTCATTATCCTTTGGCGTTTTATTCGCAACACTAGTGACATTAGTTCTAATTCCAAACTTATATGTCATTATTGAGGATTTGAAGAAGCTGCTTTCACGAAAGAAAAAAGCTAAATCACTTGAACAACCCGTTGAAGAAGTTACTTCTTAATAAGTAATATCCCTCGTTTGTAAATTAAGCCAGTTATTGAAAAATAACTGGCTTTTTTATTATAAATTTAATTGCTAATTATTAATTTTATGCTTCTAAATATATTTCATATTTCTTTAATAAAAGTCACTTGCAAGGGGATAAATAAACTGTCAAAGTGGAGATGGCTTCTCTCAAGTTATTTGCTCAAGGAGGTTATTGCTACAAAGATGATTGTTGATCATTTTGTCAGCTAAAATGTTGTGCCTTTGGTGCATTGCCACAGGTATAGAAAGTGACTCATTGATTGACCCATTGTTTATCAATAATTATGGAACTTTTTATATGACTGAAGAAAACATCACCTATATTTTAGACACTAATATATTACTTCACGAACCCTTCGCGTTTTTATCTTTTCAAGAACATGACGTTGTTGTACCTATGACGGTACTGGAAGAACTTGATTCAATCAAAGATAGACGTAAAGATGTCAGTCGAGATGCTCGAGTAGCTATAAGAGCCTTAGAAGATGCCCTTGCTGATGCAACACCTGAAGAAGTTCTAGCAGGTGTTCCTTTACCCAATCAAAATAATGATAGTATTGCTGGTCGTTTATCAATTTTTAATGATTATACGCTTGAACAGACTGCGGGGAAATTATCATTTAATGAGAACGATAATCGTATTATTAATACCGCTATTCATATCCAAAACCTTCATCAAGATCGTAAAGTTGTATTGGTTACCAAAGATATCAATATGCGCTTAAAAGCAAAAGGTGCAGGATTAAATTTTGTTGAAGACTATCGAACTGACCAACTAATTGATGATATTCAGTTTCTCACAAAAGGCTATCATAAATTTTCTGGAGACTTTTGGGAACATATTAAAGATTGTGAGAGTGAGACAGAGGGACGAAATACCACGCATTACATAAAAAAAGATGTCTTGCCAAGTGTATATATGAATGAATATTTGCTTGATGAAGGAGAGCATTTTGCCGGTAAAGTTACTGGGTGGGATGATGAAAATTTAGCGATAACAGATTTAAGTCGTGAGCGATTGATGTCAAAGCAAGCATGGGGAATACATCCAAAAAATATTTACCAAGGTATGGCGATGGATGCTTTGTTAGATCCAACTATTGATTTAGTGATATTAACTGGACCTGCAGGGTGTGGTAAGACGCTGCTTGCTTTAGCGTCTGCACTCGAACAAGTGGTAGAACGTGGTTTATACGATAAAGTAATTGTTACTCGAAGTACCCCAGAAATTGCCGAATCAATTGGTTTTCTACCCGGAACAGAAGAAGAGAAAATGGCACCTTGGTTGGCAGCTATTACAGACTCTTTAGAAGTGTTACACAAACAAGATGAAAACATGGATGGTAGTTTAAATTACATTATGGACAAGGCAAATATTCAATTTAAGTCAGTAAATTTTATGCGAGGAAGGAGTATTCAAAATGCCTTGGTTTTATTAGATGAATGCCAAAATTTAACAGCCTCGCAATTAAAAACCATTATAACGCGTTGCGGAGAAGGAACTAAGCTTGTTTGTTCTGGCAACTTGGCTCAAATTGACAGTAACTATTTAACCGCTTTAACCTCAGGGTTAACCTACATTGTGGAGCGCTTTAAAGATTTCCCTGGTAGTACTACAATTAATCTAAATGGCGTTGTACGTAGTCGTTTAGCATCGTTTGCTGAAGAAAATTTATAAGGTAATTAGTTAACAGAATTTAGGAAGCTAAATATATAGTCTATTAAACTAAGCTTCCTAAATTTTTATAATAGAATCTCTAATTATTAATTCAGGTGTAAATTTATTGTTTACCAAAACATCATCTTTTTTGTAAACATTTTTTAATATCCACCTAGCTGACATTTTAGCCATTTCTT
>JAGSHH010000043.1 GCA_023954655.1 Colwelliaceae bacterium | reverse complement strand
GGGGCTATTTTTATGAGTTTAGGAGGTGTTTTAGCTATGCTTGATAAACGTTACCGTCGTAGAAAAGTAAAAAAAGCTGAAACTATTCCACCACAAGTCGAACAAAAAACAGTTGTAGAAGGAGCATAATTGATGAATAAAATTATTCGTTTCATTCCACTTATTTTATTTGTCGCTTTAGGGGTTATTTTATATCGTGGTTTATCATTAAACCCCTCAAACTTACCTTCTGCATTGGTTGGGCAAAAAATGCCTGAGTTCGCGTTAACACAGTTATTAAAGCCAGATGTAAATCTTACAGAAAAAGATTTAACAGGTGATATTAAATTATTAAATGTGTGGGGAACGTGGTGTGTTTATTGTAAATATGAACACCCTTACTTGGTTGATATTGCACAAAGTGGTCGTGTTGCATTATATGGATTAAATTATAAAGATGATCGTATTGACGCAACACAATGGTTAAAAGATTATGAAGACCCATATCAGTTTTCTATTTTTGATCCGCTTGGAAAATTAGGGATTGAACTTGGCGTTACTGCTGCACCTGAGACATTTGTTATCGATAGTAAAGGTTTCATACGAATGAAGTATGTAGGGCCTATTGATGGGAAAGTATGGAAAGAGAAGTTTTTACCAATAATCGAAAAGCTTGAAGGTGAAATAAAAGGAGAGACAGCTTTATGAAATATTTAATACTCATCATGCTATTTACCTTTACATTTTCTGCACAAGCTTGGGAAACAGATACCTATGTTTTTAATGATGAAGTCACTGAAATTCGCTATAAATCATTAGTAAAAGAACTGCGATGTCCGAAGTGTCAGAATCAAAACTTAGCAGACTCTAATTCACCGATTGCTGCTGATTTACGTAGAGAAGTATTTGAGTTACTTGAGCAAGGAAAGTCAGACGGTGAAATTGTTGATTTCATGGTAAAACGCTACGGAGAATTTGTTTTATATCGTCCTAAAGTCTCTGGATTAACCTATGTTTTATGGTTTGGTCCTGCATTATTATTGTTAGTTGGTGTCGTTGTGGTTGTACAGATTTTACGTAAGAAGCCAGTAAAGAAAGAAGCTGTCGTATTGTCTGAAGAACAGAAAGATAAATTAGCTCAAATATTAAAAGATAAATAATTTATGTTAGAACTCCTCGTTATTGTTGTTGCCTTTATTCTCTTGTTGCTCATTATTGTTTGGGCACATTTTCTTACTCAAAATCGCAAAGCTGCGCAGGTTGATAATAGTTTTCGTGATGAAACTAATGTGCGTTTATATCATGAACATAAAGCTGAAATAGAAAAAGATTTTCAGCAAGGTGGTTTAGATCAAGAGAGCTACGAATACTTAGTAGCTGAACTTGAGCAAAGTTTATTGCAAGACATTCAAGAAAATAACCAAGAAGCCAATGCTGTTGTTAATAAATCATCGTTATCGATTATTTGGCCCTCTGTTATTTCAATATTCATCATTGTTTTTAGTGTGATTTTGTATAATCAAAGAGGCTCAATGGAGCTGATTGCTAATACACCGCAGTCTGTAGGTGATCATCAACAACTTGATGAACAGCAAAGAATGATAGTTGAAATACAAAAGTTAAAAAAAGCGACAGAACAAGAACCTAAAAATGCTGATGCTTGGTACACCTTAGGACAAGCACTTGTTGGCATAGGTGAGTTTGATGATGCGTTAACCTCTTTTGATAAAGTGATTGAAATTGATGGCGAGCAAGCTGATGTATTTGGGGCTAAAGCTCAAGCTACCTATTATAAAAGTAATCAAAAAATAACTGCAGAAGTTCAAGAATATATTGATAAAGCTTTAATGTTAGATCCAAAAGATCCATCGACCAATATATTGTTAGGAATGAATAATTTCATTAATAAAAACTATCAACAAGCGATAAATTATTGGTCGTTGATTGTGAATGATGATCGAGAAACAGTTAATGTTGATGCGCTGAAAAGTGCTATTGCTGAAGCAAAAAATCGTTTGTCACTGACTGGTGGAATTGCCGGTAAAAGTGAAGAAGGGCCACAATTATCATTACATGTTAGTGTGAGTGATGAGATCATTGAGAAATTAAATGAAGGTGAAGATAAAGTTGTTTTTATTTATGCAATTCCTAGTGAAGGTTCAAGAATGCCTGTTGCAGCAATAAAGGTACAAGCAAGTGATTTGCCCCTTGATGTGGTTTTAAATAATCAAAGAGCGATGAGCCCTCAAGCTAAGTTAAGTGATGTCGAAAATGTTAATGTTTTTGCTATTATCTCGAAAGACGGCGGGGCAGGTATTAAACCTGGTGATTACAAAGCTGAATTATCTGGTATCAACGTAGATACTAAAGATACTCTTGAGTTGGTGATTAATAGCCTAGTTGAATAATGTTGTATCTATTATTATTGTTAAATTAATTTATGAGTGTCATTAAGGAAGTTCATTGAAATCCCGTTATTTAGGTCGAGATAAGTCGATACACGATCATCGTAAAAGTGAGCAAAAGAAAAAAACGGGTATTCTGTTAACTAACCTAGGCACACCAAGTGCACCAACGGCTTCAGCTTTAAGAACTTATTTACGTGAGTTCTTGTCTGATCCTCGCGTAGTTGAGATACCAAAGTTTGTTTGGATGATAATATTGCATGGTATCATTTTACGAGTTCGCCCTAAAAAATCAGCTAAATTATACCAAAGTATTTGGACCGATGAAGGATCACCACTTTTAGTGATAAGTAAAAGACTCACTAAAAAAATATCAAAAATTTTTATGGATAGTCGTGATGATGTCGTTGTTGATTTAGCAATGCGCTATGGTCAACCATCAATTGCAAATGCCTTAAATAGCTTTCAAAAACAAGGGATTGATAAAATTGTTGTTTTGCCTTTATACCCGCAATATGCAGGACCAACAACAGGCTCAACTTTTGATGCGGTTGTTGACGAAATTAAAAAGTGGCGTTGGGTGCCATCATTAAATTTTATCAATGGCTATTATGATCATCCTCTATATATAAAAGCATTAGCAAATAGTATTACCGAACATTTTCAAGCATATGGAAAACCGGATAAATTGGTTTTGTCTTACCACGGTATGCCGCAATACTTTTTAGAGAAAGGTGATCCATATTATTGTTTTTGTCATAAAACCACACAATTACTCATGGAACAATTAGGTTTAGAAAAAGACGAATACGTACTAACATTTCAATCACGATTTGGTAAAGCAGAGTGGTTAAAACCATATACTGACGCCACTTTAGAAGAACTTGCTCAAAATGGCTGTGAAAATGTTGCTATTATAAGCCCTGCTTTTAGTGTTGATTGTCTTGAAACACTTGAAGAGCTAATAGAAGAAAATAAAGCGATATTTCTTAATGCTGGCGGTAAAGAGTACCGCTATATAGCAGCGTTAAATGATCGTGACGATCATTGCGAATTAATTACTGATATAATAAATACTCAGCTCTAATTGGCTTAAAACACTTCTTATAAAATATTTGAAGAAATAATGCTGTAATTAATAGTCCAAGAGATTTTGGTTCTGGGACTTGGGTAATCGGTCTAATTATTTGCTGTTGATTAACTGTTCCTTGAGTCTCTTCTGCAGCTTTCCATTTAAAATCTTGATAACTATTACCACTTCCTATTAGTTGCAATGAAAAGCCAACAGGTGTGCTAGCACTTTCTATTAGCCCTATATCTGTACTCGTTAAACCTTTTGCTTTACCTGACGTTGCTTTAATTATTCCTTCATAGGATAAGAACTGTTTTACACTACCTAAGTTATCAATTAGTGCTAACCCATCTGGAGCCCCATTTTGAATCCCAGAAACTGAAAATGCTACGAAACCGAAACCATTATTATCATTTGTAAATATCCCAGATAGATTTATAGGTGAACCATAAGTTCCACCATCACTACCATTATATAATTCTACCTGCCAGCCGGATAGGCTGTCGCCAGCTGGGCCTATCAGTTCAAAAAACTCGTTGCGATCAGTTCCTGCATTATCGTAATGAATTTCATTAATAAAGATAATGCTTGCTTGATTGTGAAAAGAAATAGATAGGGTACAGAATACTACTAGGGCTTTTATTAACTTCATGACTAAATCCTTTTAGTTGAATATTAAATATCATCACACCTTGTGAATTGAATGAATTTTAGTCAATAAAATAGATTTTGCGAATTATTTATCAATTTATTCTGGCCAGGATTGAAAAGAGAGCATAAAAAAACGGAGCAAATAATTGCTCCGTTTTATAAATCAGTAAATCGTTTAGCTTAAGATGCTACAACGTTTTCAGCTTCAGGGCCTTTTTGACCTTGCTTAACTGTGAAAGATACCGCTTGACCATCAGTCAAAGTACGGAAGCCGTCACCAGAGATAGCGCTGAAGTGAACAAACACGTCAGGGCCGTTTTCTTGCTCGATAAAACCAAAGCCTTTAGATTCATTAAAAAATTTTACTTTACCAGTTACTGTCTCAGACATACCAACATTTCTCGCAGGTTAGATATTAAAAAAAGCTAATTATTTAGCCAGATACGGAGTAAATGCCCTCTACCTAAAGTACAGACAGAGAAAGGTTTCCAATAACACAATTCTAAAGCGCCTAGGTAATTAATATAATGAATCATTTCTGACTCAATAGAGATTAATCTTTCCTTCTCCCGAAACGCAAAAACTCAACGCGACCACATGCTAACACAATAGTTCCACAATATCTTGAAAAAATATGAAATTTACTTGACTTTTTTATGACAAAAAAAAGCCAGTATATAAACTGGCTTCTTTGATAATAAAAAAATAGAACCTAAAAGGTATATATTTAATTTATAAAGCTGATATTTGTTCTATCTGCTCAGCCAGTTTTGCTAAAGTTGAATCAGCTTCTGCAAGCTTAGCTTTTTCTTTATCAATAACAGCAGCAGGTGCTTTAGCAACAAAGTTTTCGTTGCTTAATTTACCTCGTACTTTTTGTGAATCTTTTTCAATTTTCTCTATTGCTTTTGTTAACCGTGCAAGTTCAGCATCTTTATCAATTAGACCCGCCATCGGAATAAGTACAGATAAATCACCAACTACAGCGGTAGCAGAAGCAGGACCTTCTTCACTATCAGCCAATACTTGAATTGATTCTAATTTGGCTAATGCAGATAAAAACTGTTCATTATCTCCTAAACGACGTTGATCATTACTATTCACATTTTTCAGTAGTACTGGTAGAGGTTTGCTTGGTGCAATGTCCATTTCACCACGAATATTACGTATAGCAATAATAAATTGTTTTACCCACTCTAAATCTTCACTCGCCTTCTCATCCACTAAACTTTCATCATATTGAGGGAAGCTTTGTATCATGATGCTGTCACCATTTTGAGCAAAGTTTGTTAACGGAACAACTCGTTGCCAAATGGTTTCTGTAATAAATGGCATAATAGGGTGCATTAAGCGCAACAGTGCTTCTAACGTTTCAACTAAAGTTTGGCGCGTGCCACGTTGTTGAGCATCACTGCCTTTAAATAAAACAGGCTTTGTTAATTCTAAGTACCAATCACAGAATTGATTCCAAGTGAATTCATATAATGCTTGTGAAGCTAAATCAAAACGGAAACTATCAAAGGCTTCATGTACAGTTTTAATTGTTTCTTGAAGTTGAGACTTAATCCAACGGTCTGCTAAAGAGAATTCGACATCATTAGATGTTAACCCGCAATCATGCTCTTCTGTATTCATTAAAACATAACGACTCGCATTCCATAATTTATTACAGAAGTTGCGATATCCATCTAAACGTTTCATGTCCCAACTGATATCACGACCTGTAGAGGCAACTGAAGTTAATGTGAAACGTAAGGCATCAGTACCATGTGCTTCAATGCCTTCGGGATACTCTTTTTTTGTTAACTTAGTAATTTTTTTCGCAAGTTGAGGTTGCATCATATTACCAGTACGTTTTTCTAATAAACTATCAAGGTCAATGCCATCGATCATGTCAAGAGGATCAACAACGTTGCCTTTTGACTTACTCATCTTATCGCCATTTTCATCGCGAATGAGGCCCGTAACATAAACCTTTTTAAAAGGTACTTGTGGCTTACCGTTTTCATCTTTGATGAAGTGCATGGTCATCATGATCATACGAGCAACCCAGAAGAAAATAATATCAAAACCAGTTACTAAAACATCGGTTGAATGGAATTTTTTCAAATCTTCCATGTTATTTGGCCATCCCAATGTTGAGAAGGTCCATAATGCAGAAGAAAACCAAGTATCTAAAACATCATTGTCTTGGTTAAGCACTATATCAGCGGCTAAGTTGTTTTTAGAACGAACTTCATCTTCACTTCGACCCACATAAACATTACCGCTTTCGTCATACCATGCAGGAATACGGTGCCCCCACCATAATTGACGTGAAATACACCAATCTTGAATATCGCGCATCCAAGCGTTGTACATGTTTTCATATTGTTTTGGTACAAACTCGATGTCACCACTTTCTACGGCAGCTACTGCAGGCTCAGCTAATGGAGCTGCTCGAACATACCATTGGTCAGTAAGCAGAGGCTCAATAATAACGCCAGAACGATCACCATATGGAGCAACTAAATCATGATCTTTAACGCTTTCTAAAAAACCTAGTTCATCAAACTTTGCTACAATTGCTTTTCGTGCATCAAAGCGATCTAAACCAGCAAATTCACTAGGTAATTCAGAACTGTATGCATCACTAGGTTCGCCATTGTTTTGGTAAATTTCCGCAGCAGTCAATATTGCAGCATTCTTATCAAGAATATTAATTAGCGGGAGGTTATGACGTTTACCTACTTCGTTATCATTAAAATCATGTGCAGGTGTTATTTTTACGCAACCCGTGCCTTTTTCCATATCAGCATGATCATCGCCTACAATTGGAATTAAACGATTTACTAAAGGTAGTAAAACTTGTTTACCAATTAAGTCTTTATATCGAGGATCTTCGGGATTAACAGCTATACCTGTATCACCCAACATGGTTTCAGGGCGAGTAGTGGCAACAATTAAATAATCATTACCTTCCGCTGTTTTAGCGCCATCTGCTAATGGGTAGCGTAAATGCCACATGTGGCCTTTTTTATCTTTATTTTCTACTTCAAGATCAGAAATAGCTGTATGAAATTTTGGATCCCAGTTTACTAAGCGTTTACCACGATAAATTAAATCATCTTCGAAAAGTCTCACAAAGACTTCTTGAACCGCTTCTGACATGCCATCATCCATGGTAAAGCGTTCACGTGACCAATCGATCGAGTTACCAAGACGTCGCATTTGCTGACCAATGGTTCCACCAGATTCTTCTTTCCATTGCCAAACTTTATCGATGAATGCTTCACGGCCATAATCATGACGAGTTTTTTCTTCTTCTGCTGCTATTTTTCGTTCAACTACCATTTGAGTTGCAATACCAGCGTGATCGCAACCTGATTGCCATAAGGTTTTTTTACCCTGCATTCGTTGATATCTGATCAATGTATCCATGATGGTTTGTTGAAATGCATGCCCCATGTGCAAGCTTCCAGTAACATTTGGTGGTGGTATAGCAATGCAATAACCATCACCTTCTCCAGTAGGGCTAAAATAACCTTGCTCTTCCCAACTTTGGTAGAGTGATTGTTCGATGTCAGCGGGATTAAATGTTTTTTCCATCAGGGTAACTACTTTATTTATTAATATATCAAGACGTTGTTTAAGTTGAACTTGCAGGTTGATTATCTACCTGAAAACCTAATTGGCGATAAGCTTTGAAACGCTCACGCGCATTTTGCTTTAATTGTTCATCGCTTGGTACAAAGTCTACGATTTGTGAAAATTGATGAGCAAAGTTTGGCACTGTGCTCGTTAAATTAATTAAAACAGGTCTACGATTAGTTGGAGCTTGCCAACTAATTTCAACCGCAGCGCCATTTTTGGGTCCTTCACTTGCTAAGTTATGAGGAACAAAGCTATCGGGCTCAAATGACCATAACATTTCATCTATTTGATGTGCGTGCTCTTGATCTTGGCAGTAAACAAATACTCGTTGATTCTGGCGGTAAAAATGTGCCGCCTGAAAACAGCTATGCAACAAAGATAAATGCTGTTTATCTTTGTTGCTTTCAGACTGAGTATCTTGCTCTAAAATATAGAACATTACTTGAGTATTCATCATTAAATTTATTGTTGCTCTTTTTCTTTACTCGCCTTGTTCAGCGCCAGAACGATTAAGTAAAAACTGCGTAAGCATACTAACAGGACGACCTGTAGAGCCTTTGTCCTTACCACCACTTCGCCATGCAGTACCAGCAACATCAAGATGTGCCCAGTGATACTTTTTAGTGAATCGAGATAAAAAACAAGCTGCTGTAATAGTGCCACCTGCGCGGCCACCTAAGTTAGTAAAATCTGCAAATGGGCTTTCAAGTTGATCTTGGTATTCTTCCCATAAAGGTAAACGCCAAGCTCTATCACCACTTTGCTCTGAAGCATTTAATAATTCGTGAGCTAGAGGATTATGTGTACTTAATAGTCCTGTTGCGTGTTTGCCTAATGCAACAACACATGCACCTGTTAATGTTGCTACATCAACAACCAATTCTGGTTCAAAACGTTCAACATAAGTAAGCGCATCACATAATACTAATCGCCCTTCAGCATCAGTATTTAAAACTTCAACCGTTTGTCCAGACATTGTGGTTAAAACATCACCAGGACGGTAAGCATTACTGCTTGGCATATTTTCACAGCCGGCTAAAACACCGATCACTTTAATTGGTAAATTTAACTCGGCTAATGCATGCATTGCACCTAATACACCAGCGGCACCACCCATATCGTATTTCATTTCATCCATCGCTTCGCTAGGTTTAATTGAAATACCACCAGAATCAAATGTCAGTCCCTTACCCACTAGAACGATTGGATTTGTTTCATCTGCGGTTGAGTCTGTACCATCATATTTGATGATACTCATTAATGATTCATTGACTGAACCTCTACCTACAGCAAGATAAGAACCCATGCCCAACTCTGCCATTTGTTTTTCGTCAACAATATCGGTTGTTACATTATTGTAATCACTCTCAAGTATTTTTGCTTGCTCAGCTAAATAAGCAGGATTACAAATATTTGGTGGCATATTTGCAACATTTTTACAGGTATTGATACCTTCAGAAATAGCTAAACCATGTGCGATAGCACGTTCGCCTAATGGTAATTCACGACGTGTAGGAACATTGAAAACAATTTTACGTAATGGACGTCGGGCTTCTTCCTTGCGTGTTTTTAAGCTATCAAAACTATATAAACAGTCTTGAGTAGCTTCAACAGCTTGACGAACCTTCCAATAATTATCGCGACCTTTGACATGTAATTCAGATAGGAAACAAACGGCTTCCATTGAACCTGTTTCATTTAGAGTATTGATGGTTTTACTAATTATTTGACGATATTGACGTTCGTCTAGTTCTCGTTCTTTACCACAACCGACTAATAAAACACGCTCGCTTAAAATATTAGGCACATGATGTAAAAGCAGCATTTGTCCTGATTTACCTTCAAGATCACCTCGTCGTAGCAAGTTACTAATGTAACCTTCACTGATTTCATCAAGTTGTTCTGCTATTGCAGACAAGCGTCTTGGTTCAAATACACCAACGACAATGCAAGCACTTCGTTGCTTCTCTGGGCTGCCACTTTTTACACTAAATTCCATGGGCTCTCCTAATTTTTAGGTCAAAACTGTATAATTTCCAAAAAAAATGCAGTTTAACTTGCTTAAATCTACACTTAATAGATAAGCTTACTGTAATACTTTTTCAAATAATTAATCAACTGAGTTTCTATTTTATTAAGCTAAAGGCTATAATTATAGCCGGACTCAGCAATTTTACCTTAAGGCGATTAAATTATTTTACTTATGAAAACGACAAGTTTACTTAAAAATTGTGCGTATGTCAGAAAAAAACTATGTTTTATAAAAGGTTTTATAAAATTCTTTTATAGGATCGCTTTGTGATCATATTTCGTTATTTATTAAAAGAAGTCGCCAAAACTCAATTAGCAGTGTTTATCGTACTAATGACAATATTTATTAGTAATAAATTTGTTCGAGTGCTTGATGATGCTTCTGAAGGTGGAATTCCAGGTCAAATGGTGATGGTATTTATTGGCTTAAAAATACCAGATCTAGCAGGAATGATATTACCGTTAAGTTTCTTCTTAGGAATATTACTCGCCTATGGGCGAATATATGCTGATAACGAAATGACAATATTTCATGCCTGTGGCGTAAGTGAATGGTACGTAGTTCGAGTTACTTTAATTCTTGCCTTTATCACAGCAATAGTAACGGGAGTTTTTACACTTTATTTATCGCCGATGGCGGCTGAATATGAATATCAAGTTAAAGAACAATTAGCTGCTGATTCTGGTTTAAGCACATTAATAGCGGGTCGGTTTCAAGCTACGGGAAATAAAAAAGCAGTTGTTTTTATTCATGATAAAAACCGTGAAGATAATACTTTAGATAAGGTCTTTGTGGCACAACTACCAGATAAAAATGATAAGCATAAAAACATTATTAATTCGAGTTTGGTATATGCTGAAAAAGGTGAAGTTGTTGAAGAAACTACTGGGTCTCAACGTTTAATTTTAACCAATGGTACTCGTTATCAAAATGATGTTAAAAATGATGAATTTCGCCAAGTAGCCTTTGGTAAATATTATATTCAAATTCAAGACCAGAAAGTTGAACATAAACGTCGCAAGCTCAAGGCTATACCAACCTCAAAGCTTTTTGATGAAGGCATTTCTGAATTTATTGCGGAAATACATTGGCGAATTGCTTTTCCACTTGCCTGTATTATTTTAACCTTTGTCGCCGTACCGCTCAGTGTTGTAAATCCTCGACAAGGAAAGTTTGCTAAAATGTTGCCCGCTTTATTACTGTTTCTAGGATACTTTTTATTGTTAACGGCTGTAAAAAGAGGTGTAGAAAGTGGCTCTTTACCAAGCCATATTGGCTTATGGCCAGTACATCTTATGGCATTAATACTAGGAGGAAGTCTCCTGATTAAAGGGCGAAGTTTTGGTTTGAAAATAAAAGCTAAATTTCCTCAACTCCCACGTAAAGGGGCAGTCTGATAATGAAGATATTAGACCTTTATATCGGAAGAATTATTGCTTCAACGACATTTTTAACATTAGCTGTGTTTGTCAGTTTAAGTGGCATTATTAAATTTGTTGAAGAGATGAAAGCGGTTGGTAAAGGTAGTTATGACATTTCTCATGCCGCATTATATGTACTGTATTTTATTCCGCGTGATGTCGAATTGTTTTTTCCTATGGCAGCCTTGATAGGCGGATTAATAGGTATTGGGATGCTTGCGAGTAATTCAGAACTTGTGGTGATGCAAGCTTCGGGTCTGTCTAGACTAGATATTATTAAATCAGTGATGAAATCAGCAGCAGTATTGATTGTTGTTAGTATGTTTGTGGGCGAATGGATTGCACCCGTTGGAGAATCTTCTGCAAGGCAAGTTAAGGCACAAGCTATTTCAGGAGGAAGTTTAATTTCTGCCTCAGGCGGTACGTGGGCCAAAGATGGCGATTACTTTGTTCATATTAACGAAGTAGAGGATACAGGCTCATTAAAAGGTGTACAAATTTATCGTTTTAATGATGAATTAAAATTAACGAGTTGGTTATCGGCAGATAAAGCAAGTTATCAAGCTAATGCTTGGCAGTTAATTAATGTTATTGATACCAAAATTGAAAATAACCAAATAACGAGTGAAAATTTACACTTAAAGAGCTGGGAATCTTCTTTAACGCCCGATAAATTAGGCGTAGTAACGGTTAAGCCTGAGTCTTTATCCGTGAGGGATTTGCTTGAATATTTAGATTATTTAAAAGAAAACGAGCAAGATCCAAGTCGTTATCAACTAGCTTTTTGGCGAAAAGTTGTTCAACCTATCACAGTTGCTGTAATGGTTTTAGTTGCTCTATCGTTTATTTTTGGTCCTCTTCGTTCTGTCTCTATGGGGGCACGAATTATGATGGGGGTTGCAACAGGAATTTTATTTTTCATCACTAACCAAGTGTTAGGTTCACTTAGTTTAGTGTATCAATTGCCTGCTATTTTTGGCGCTTTAATGCCAAGTATTATTTTCACTAGTATCGCTTTATTCTTTATTAAAAGAAAAACAACATAGGCAGCGAGGGCTATAAACGCCCTCTATTAGCATCAAGCGATAAAAGCACCACTTCTGTCTTAGTTATTTTATCCTGAAAACTCAATTTTTTTCCCCATTCAACAAAGAACCATAAGTTACCTAGTCCTAATAAGGTGGGTATTAAGCGTTTAGCGCCAGTTGTTTTACTGATTAAACTGCCATCTTGATTTTGTAAGCGTAATCGCCAAGCTTTCATACCTAATGTTTGACCACTTTTTGCCCAGAAGTAAATAAAGAAATAACTGACCCATGCAAGATTCCATGCATAGATTATTGAACTATAAAGAAGGGATGACTGTTGAGCATCTATAAGGTGCTGATGACCATTCATGTCAACCCAACCAAAGTAAGCAAATATAGCAAAAATAAGAAAACCAAAAGCACCAGCCACCATATAAACAGCAACAGAAAGTAATACATCATATACCCATGAAGCTAAACGGCGCAGAAAGCCCGCACGAGGAAAACTAGAAAAGTCAAAAGAAGGCATAAATTGTATCCTGCAAAATTTTCGCTATCTTAGCAGACTCAATAATCAGATTAATAGCCAAAAAATTTTATAATGCTAGAATTAAGTGTAAGAAGGGTAATAATAATTAGGTTGTATGGTGAATTCAGGTTACAGCGTACATGGAACGTGTCAGATAAGATGTGAAAATGACATAATTAAAATTGACGCTAAAGGTCCATGGAATATTGAATACTTTGATTATTTACATGCTGAATTAATTAAATATTCTAGCCAAGTAAATTTAAATAACTATTGCGTATTAATAAATTTATCTGGGGAGGCTATAACAGTAGACGGAGCTATTGATAAACATATAGCGTTTGTTCAAAAATCCACTGTTAAAGCTATTGCAATTAATTTATCAAGTTGTACTACCATAAATATTACCGAAAAGCTTTTTCATAAAGGTTATAACAAAGCTCGAATAAAACATGAATTCTTTATGACTGAGAAGGAAGCTACAAATTGGTTAATTCGAGAATTATCCCCTCTTAATTAAGCTTATCAAAAAGCGCTTAAAGCGCTTTTTATTATTGTTAACTCATTTTTACTTTATAAAACGAAGCATATAATACAGGTACAACACCTAAGGTCAGTATAGTTCCAATACCTAAGCCAAAGGCTATAGCATTAGCCATACCATAAAATAACGGGTCTTTACTGATTATTAATGGTAGCAATCCCATCACTGTGGTGATCGTTGTCATGGCAATAGGCCTTAAGCGAGTTAAACAAGCATCCACTAAGGATTGGTATTCTGTTTTACCACTATCTATTTCAATTTTAATACGATCAATAAGTACAATGGCATTGTTGATTATAATTCCAGCTAAACTATATAAACCAAGTGTTACCATAAAGCCGAATGGCGCCTGCATAACTAATAAACCAATGACCGCGCCAATAAAAGACAATGGCATTGTTAAGGTAATAATGGCTACCTGCCTAAAAGAATTAAACTGAGCCACTAGTAAAATTAAAATAAAACCTATTACCATTGGCATACTTGCACTTAACGCTTTTTGGGCTGCTTTGGATTCTTTAATTGCACCACCGTAGGTAATTTCGTGATTAATGGGTAAATCGGCAGCTAATGCTTGAATTTTTTCGTCAATAATTACCTGTAAATCTTCTGAGGCCATTTTATTGTTGCGTGCTTCAATACTAATTGTACGGAACATGTCTTCATGATGTATTACTGAAAATTGATTGACCGGAGCAAACGTTGCTACTTGAAATAACGGTACAGCTTTCCCCGTTTTTTCTGAATAAATATTAAGTGTTCGTAATCTATCAAGATTATGGCGTTCAGCTTCTTGCGCACGAAGTATAATAGGAATAATCTCATCTTCTTCCCTGAATTCAGTAATTTGTGCACCCGAAAAATAGCTTTGTAGAGCATCTGCTATTTCAGTTGAAGTTAATCCCGCTCTTTTTGCACGATGTTGATCAATTTGTACGTCTATTTTAACAATTAAATTTTCCCAGTCATTACGTATATCAATGGTATCCGGTACTTCATGGAGCAAATCCATAATTTGCTGAGCTTTTTCGTAAATAACGTTTTTATCAGGACCTTTAACCTGAATTTTAATAGTTTTAGCGTCAGAAGGACCTAAGAACATTTTTTTCACACGTGCCGATATATTAGGGAAAGTGGCTTCAAGCTCTATACCTAACTCTAATACTTTTTTAGTAACATCAGTGCCCTCAACCACATTAAGGTCTACAAAACCTTTATTTTGAGCAGGGTCTTCAGGATTTAGTGATAATACAAATCGTGGACCGTTAAAACCGACATACCCAGAATAGTTTTCTATAAAATTAAATTTTTCTTTGTTCTCTAACCATTTGAATATTTCTTTCATTTGACGATTGGTTTCACGTGATGAAGTACCATTAGGTAAATCAATGTACATCAATATTTGGGTGCGATCTGATTCCGGGAAAAACTGTTTAGATACAAACTTCATTGAACCGATTGAGCCAATAAATAATATAAGCATTAAGCTCATAAACAATAATTTATATCTTAAAACCCAGTGTAAAAACTTTTCATAAAGCGCATATATTTTATCTAATAGTGATTCACTTTCTTCTTCATGATTAACCGGTTTTATAAAGTAATAACAAAGAATAGGAGTAACACATAAAGCTAGAACCCAACTAGTCATTAAAGTGATTAAAATAACAAGAGAGATTGAACGAGTAAATTCACCAGCTACATGCTCTGCCAGCATAAGAGGCAAAAAGAACAATATGGTGGTAATAGAAGAACTTAATAATGGAATTGCTAACTCTTTACAACCCTGAAGCATTGCATCATATCGGCTGATACCATCTTCAATTCTGCGTTTGAAATCTTCAGCGATAACGATACCATTATCGACTAATAAGCCGAGTGATATTATGAGTGTGGCTAAACTCATGCGCTCTAGCTTCATATCAAAAAATAGCATAATGGATAAAGTGGATAACATGACAAAAGGAACTATGGCACCAACAATTAACCCCGTTCTCAGGCCTAAAAATAAAACAACAACAACCAAAACTATTGCTAAAGTTTGCAGAACATTAATTGATACTCCTTTAACAGTTTTTTCTACTTGGTCTGCTTGATATGTTGCAATATCTAGTTGATACCCGATAGGTAAACTATTAGTGATCTCTTCAAATTTATTTTTAATACGTGGGGCATATTCTAATATGTTGTATTGAGGTAACATCGAAATAGCAAAGAAGATAGCAGGTTGACCATTAAAATAAGCAATTTTACTCGGTGGATCGATGTAATCACGTTTGATACTTACGACATCTTTTAAAGCGATAAAGTCTTCAGTGTTTGGTATGTTGATGTACGTATTAGCAATATCAGGAACACTACCAAAATTACCTGAAGGTTCAACAATAAAGCTTTTAGCTCCAGTGTCTATTTCACCACCTGAGCGGATTATATTTTGTTTTTGTAATTCATTGATTAAGGCACGAGGTGAAATACCAAGATTTGATAATTTCGCATTGGAGGCTTCAAGAAAAATACGCTCTTCTAATTGTCCTATTATTTCAATTTTTTTAGTGCCTTCAACAGCATATAAAGTATCACGAATATGTTGTGCAATATCATACATGGCACTCATATCAAATCCGTCTGCTGTTAAAGCTAAAGTAACAACCGAAACATCACCAAACTCAGCATTTACAAATGGCGCTCGAGTGCCTGAAGGCATTTTACTATGCGCCGCACTTGCTTTATTACGAACATTTTGCCAAATATCATCAAGATTAAAATAACGATCGTGTATTTTTACATGAATGGTTGAATTACCCGTTGTTGAAAGTGATCTGATTTCTTTAACTTCTGGTATTTTTCTTATTTCTTCTTCTAGCTTTTTCGTAAGTAATTGTTCAACACGTTCAGGAGCCATTCCTGGAAAAGAAGTTGAAACGACTGCTTCTCGAATTGTTATTGTCGGATCTTCTTGAGCAGGTAAAGTGAAATAAGCAAATACCCCATTTATCAATAATAAAGCAACGATTAAAAATACGGTCTTACGATACTGAAAGGCGATCTTTGTTATGTTCATAGATCTCTCCTTAATTAAAACGCTGAATATTTTTATCGAGTAACGTTACTTTTTGTCCATCTCTTAAAAATGCAACGCCAGCAGTAGCAATTATTTCGCCATTATTTAAACCAGATGATATATAAGCAATATTGTTCATCACATTTTCTGTTTGCACTTCACGCTGCGTTACAATATTTTTCTCCGGATTGTAAACAAAGACATAACTTTTCTGATTGATACCAGCGCTTAATGCCGTAAAAGGAACGCTGATGGTAATGCCTTGATAGCCAGTTTTTCCTATTCCATCAAAAGCAAAATCAACTTCAGCAGTCATGCCTGCTCGTAATAATGAGTTTTCTTTTTGCAGTACGACAGTGACAGGAAATGCATTGGCAGCCTCTGCTCGAGTCCCTATTTCTGTAATTCTTCCTAACATCTCAATGTGTGCGAGTACTGGAAAGCGCACAGGAATAATGGCATTTTGCTCTAATTCTTGAATTAATGTCTCAGGTACCATGACATTGACCTCTAAGCCATGTTTTCCTTCGATTTCAAAGGCGGCTTGCCCCAAACCAATTTGTTGAGATGGCTCAATCAATCGTTTGGTGATAATACCGTTATAAGGTGCTTTTAATGTGCCATCTTGAAGGTTTTTGCTTGCTATATCGAGTTGGGCTTGTGCAACACCTACGGCACTTTTACTAGAGTCATAATTTGCTTTAGCGTTATCAAATCCTGATTGAGATACTAACCCTTGATCAATTAATTGGCTGAAACGTGTAAAGCCATTTTTTGCTTCGGTCATCGCTGAATTTGCTTTATCCAATTGTGCTTGAGCTGATTTTAAACTGAGCTCTAAGCTGCGGTGGTTTAATTGAGCAAGTATTTGTCCTTTATTGACCGTATCACCAAGGTTCACTTCTACGGTTTGTACCTTACCAATCACTTCAAAACTCAAACTTGTTGCTTCAACCGGCGCTACTATGCCTGATAGTGTACGAAGTTGTTGTAAGTTTGACTCTGTTACCTTAACCCATGCAATTGGACGAACAGTTTTTTCAGTAGTTATAGCTTGTTCACTACAACTCAATAAAAAGGTTGTAATAAAGATACTTAGTAATATGCGCATAATAATTCCGATTAGAAAATCTACTTATGAGTTAAGGCAATAAATGCTTTTTTGTAAATTGGTACTGCCAAGTACCAACTATTTTGGTACTATGCGGTACCAAAGTCAACCAATTGTTAAAAATAGAGCTTAATAAAATGGTAAGTTGTGAAAAAATATGTAAAAACGAATTAAGTTCTCGTGGGCAATTAATACTTACTGCTGCACAGAAACTATTTCTTCAACATGGTTTCGATGAAACTTCTCTTGAAATGATTATTTCAGATGCCGGCGGTTCAAGACGATCTATTTATAATGAATTTGGCAATAAACAAGGACTTCTGATGGCAGTAATTCATCAACAAGTTCTTATTCAAACAGGAACTATAGCTTCAATCAAAACACTTGAATTAGCTCCACGCGATGCATTAAAAGAAATGTGCTTTCGTTTTGTGAAAGGAATGATGTCAGATACGTTAGTCTCTCTTTTTCGTTTAGTTATTCAAGTGGTACCAAAACTACCAGAAGTTGGAGCACTTATTTATGAAAAAGGTCCGCTCAAAGGAATGAAACCATTGACTGAGTATTTGATGCAGCTGGATGAAAAAGGAATACTTAAAATTGATGATCCCTTGTATGCGACACAAATGTTAATTGAAATGGTAAAAGGTCGATTACATTTGAAAATTTTATTAATACCTCAAGAGAAAATTTCTGATGAAGAAATTCATCAACATGTTGATAAAGCAGTCGACTTATTTCTTAAAGCCTACCAACAAGAGTATTAATTGAATAAATAAACAACAAATAATCAATGGACTAAGAAAAACTATTGCACAAGCAAAGATATCTCGTATAATGCCAGCCACTTCAAGCATCTTTGTTTGTGGTCACTGTGTCGCCGGAGTGGTGGAATTGGTAGACACGACGGATTCAAAATCCGTTGCT
>JAGSHH010000156.1 GCA_023954655.1 Colwelliaceae bacterium | reverse complement strand
TTCTAATTAACTTAAAGGCCATTATTTAATAATTGGCTCCTCAACCTGGACTTGAACCAGGGACAAACGCTGACTTAATAACAGCACAGTCTGTTGCCTTGCGAAGCAACATTGAAACCAATATCTTAATTTGGCTCCTCAACCTGGACTTGAACCAGGGACAAACGGATTAACAGTCCGTTGCTCTACCAACTGAGCTATTGAGGAATTACTTCGTTGAAACATAAATTTGTTTGCAACTCGTTAACGGGGCGGAATATTAATAGCAGCCAGCCTAGCTGTCAACACAAAATTTATAAAAAAATCATTTTATTGTTTGTTTGCTTAAATTACGTTCAAGGTGTTGTTAATAACATCGTTTGTTGAATGTTCCTTATTCAGTTAATTGTAAATAAATATTTTGATACAGTTATCCACTTTTTCTGTGGATAACTATGTGAATTGAAGTGTAATAAAACGTTATATATGGTGGTTCAGTCAATATACTAATAACTGGTGTTTTTTATTAATTCCATTTTTATCTTTAAATAACAGTTGATTACGTGTTCGCCGTGTAAGAACAAAGGCTTGGCGTGTGTTTTTTATCCAAGCAGGTGCTAATAAAATATTTATGTGAATTATTTTAATGTTGTTCACCATTAATAAAGAGTAATTTGTTAAATACTTCAAATAAGTTATGAAAAAGTTAATAACATAATGAAATTTAATATTTAAATAGCGACTCCTCTAAGTATCTTTTACAATATGTCACGTTTAAGTGCATCAAAATCGGTAAATAGCCTATCTATGACAAATAATAAGAATAAGAATCAAATTGATTTATTAGAGGATCCAGTCGGTCAAACATTAAAACAAATGACGATCCCAATGATTTACGGCATGATTTTATTAATGACGTTCAATTTGGTTGATACATTTTTTGTTGGTCTATTAGGTACTCAACCATTAGCGGCCATTAGCTTCACTTTTCCTATCACATTTACAGTAATTAGCTTAACTATCGGTTTAGGTATTGGAACTTCTGCAGTAATTGCTAAATCATTGGGTAAAGGTGACAGTAAATTTGCAAAGTGCTCGGGAACATCTGCTTTAATTTTAGGTGCAATTGTCGTTGGTTTACTTTCTTATTGTGGTTATGTTTTTACTGATGAAATATTTACCTTATTAGGCGCAAGTGAAGAATTATTACCAATAATTAGTGATTATACTGATTATTGGTTTTTAGGTAGTGTGTTTTTAATTGGCCCTATGTTGGGTAATTCTATATTAAGAGCGAGTGGAGATACCAAAACACCCAGTGTTGTAATGGGGGTAGGTGGAATTATTAACGCAATTTTAGATCCTATTTTTATTTTTGGTTTTGGTCCTATTGAAGCGATGGGAATTAAAGGTGCAGCTATTGCCACACTAGTTTCATGGGTAGTAGGGTTTGTATATATTTTGTATGTTGTTGGTTACAAAAGACAATTAATACACACTTCGTTGGTTTTTATCAAAACTTTTGGTCAATCGAGTAAAGCTATTTTACATATCGGCTTACCCGCTGCTGGTGCTAATATGTTAACACCTATTGCAGCAGCAATATTAACCGCGATTGTTGCGACATATGGTGATTCTGCAGTAGCAGCCTTCGGTGTTGGATCAAGAATTGAATCTATTGCCTGCCTAGTGGTGTTAGCTATGTCTATGACATTGCCACCTTTTATCAGTCAAAATTTTGGTGCAGGGAATATGCAGCGGGTTGAAGAAGGGTACAAAACATCGGTTAAGTTTGTATTGATCTGGCAATTTATTATTTATGCGATATTAGTCTTATTAGCACCTTGGATTGCAGATGTATTCTCAAAAGAGCAAGAAGTCGCTGATATCATTAAATTGTTTATTTGGATAATGCCATTAGGATATGGCCTTCAAGGAATTATCATTTTAACTAATTCATCTTTTAATGCGCTTCATAAACCTATGGTTGCATTAACATTAAGTGTTATTCGACTCTTTATTTGTTATGTACCACTTACATATATTGGTTGTCAGTTATATGGTCTCGAAGGTTTCTTTTTAGGTGGCTTATTAGGCAATGTATTAATGGCGATGATTTCATACCGTTTATTTGCTAAGCAATTTGATCATGAAAACCTAGAAACTAAGGCGGCTTCCTAATGAAATCGATGGAATTGGTTTCTGATTATATACCCAGTGGTGATCAGCCAACTGCAATTGATAAATTAATGGACGGAATTGATTCTGGCTTAGCTCATCAAACATTACTTGGTGTAACTGGATCTGGTAAAACTTTCACTGTTGCAAATGTCATTGAAAAACTCAATAGACCCACAATGATGCTGGCTCCTAATAAAACCTTAGCTGCGCAACTCTATGGCGAGATGAAAGAGTTTTTCCCCAATAATGCAGTTGAGTACTTCGTTTCGTATTACGATTATTATCAACCAGAAGCTTATGTACCAACGACAGATACTTTTATCGAGAAAGATGCATCAATTAATGAACATATAGAACAAATGCGTTTATCTGCAACTAAGGCATTACTTGAACGACGTGATGTAATAATTATTGCATCAGTCTCTGCGATTTATGGTTTAGGTGATCCTGATTCTTATTTAAAAATGATGTTGCATTTAAGACAGGGTGACATTATTAATCAGCGTGACATTCTTCGTCGTTTAGCTGAGCTTCAATATACTCGTAATGACGTTGCTTTTGCTCGAGCTACTTATCGAGTCAGAGGAGATGTTATCGATATTTTTCCTGCTGAGTCAGATAGATTAGCTTTACGTGTTGAATTATTTGATGAAGAAATTGAACGTATAAGCCAGTTTGACCCTTTAACAGGGCAAGTTGAACGTACCTTAGCCCGAGTCACTGTTTACCCTAAAACACACTATGCAACACCGAGAGAAAAAATATTAGCTGCAGTTGAAAATATTAAGGTTGAGTTGAAAGACCGATCTGCACAATTAAAAGACCTTAATAAATTAGTTGAAGAGCAACGTGTCGTTCAACGTACTCAATTTGATATTGAAATGATGACAGAGCTTGGTTATTGCTCAGGTATCGAGAACTATTCACGTTACTTATCGGGAAGAGAGTCAGGAGAAGCTCCACCAACCTTGTTTGATTATTTACCTGAAGATGGATTATTAATTATTGATGAGTCTCATGTTACTGTTCCTCAAATAGGTGCTATGTATAAAGGGGATAGGTCAAGGAAGGAGAACCTAGTTGAATATGGTTTTCGTTTACCTTCCGCATTAGATAACCGTCCAATGAAGTTTGAAGAATTTGAATCACTTGCTCCACAAACTATTTATGTTTCCGCAACACCTAGTAAATATGAAATGGAAAAATCAGCAGGTGAAATTGCTGAGCAGGTTGTAAGACCAACAGGTTTATTAGATCCTACAATTGAAGTTCGCCCTGTAGAAACACAAGTGGATGATTTACTATCTGAAATAAATAAAAGAGTGGCGATAGGTGAACGAGTTATCGCTACTACATTAACTAAGCGGATGTCTGAAGATTTATCTGATTATTTAGACGAACACAATGTAAAAGCACGTTACTTGCACTCGGATATTGATACTGTTGAGCGAGTTGAAATCATTCGAGATTTTCGTTTAGGTCACTTTGATGTTTTAGTTGGGATTAACTTACTCCGTGAAGGTTTAGATATGCCTGAAGTGTCTCTAGTTGCGATACTAGACGCGGATAAAGAGGGGTTTTTACGCTCAGAACGTTCATTGATTCAAACCATTGGTCGAGCTGCTCGAAACATCAATGGTAGAGCAATTTTATATGCTGACAGAATTACAGGTTCTATGCGTAAAGCCATCGATGAAACTGAGCGTCGTCGCATAAAACAACAAGAATATAACGAAGAAAATAATATTACGCCTAAAGGTGTTACTCGTAAAATCAATGATGTGATGGATGTTGGTCACCGACCTGAAGAAGCATTAATCAGACAAAAGAATAAAGCGGCTGAACCAAGTGGTGATTATGAAGTTTTATCTGTTGCCGAAATTGATAAAAAAGTAAAAGCGTTAGAAAAAACAATGTTTGATCATGCACAAAACTTAGAATTTGAACAAGCCGCATCCGTAAGAGATGAAATAGGTAAGTTGCGCCAACAACAATTGTCTGCGTAATAATTAGTATTGTATTTAATAACGATTTATTTTAATTCAAAAATTGTATATTGACTTATGATGTTAGAAATAGCATCACTATTACAATGTTTTAACTGGCTAATATCTTCTATTATTTTATCTTGAATATTAACAGGGAAGAGCATTAATTGTTCAAGATATAAATGTGCCTGAAGCTCATTATTGGCATTCATAAATTCTGCTAATCTATTAGCATGGTTGATCCAAATTGCACTCATATACAAACTTCCTCTATTGTAAATATGAACAATCATGAAGATATGAAGTTCATGTTACTTAAGTCTAGAACAAGAGTTGTCTGTTATTTATACAAAAATATTCTAAAAAAAATTGTTTATTGATTAACTAATCTAAAAAAAATTAAACACTTGTTATTTGGTATTTTTCTAAACGATATAAAAATGCTTTATATGACATTTTTAAATATTTAGCTGACTTTGTGCGATTTCCTTGATGTTTATTGAGTACTTCTGACAAACAAAACCGCTCAAAATGCTCCCAATTAAAACTTTTATCTGGTAGTTTAAATTCCGGTAAATCATTTTTTACAGCATTTTTAACTTCAAAGTTTTGAGTTAGTTCTTCTTCATCATCAAGCAATACAAATCGTTCAATGCGGTTTGACAATTCTCTTACGTTCCCGGGCCAATGATATTCTAACAATTGCCGATATAGATCAGGGTTTAAAAAAGGAGGAGTACAATTATGCTGTTTAGCGTGAATTTTAATGAAGTGATCTGCAAGCAATGCAATATCTTGTTGTCGGGCTCTTAATGGCGGAATTTGAATTGGAACTACATTAAGCCGGTAGAATAAATCTTCTCTAAAATTACCATTTTTCACTTCTTTTTCTAAATCTCTATGTGTTGCAGCAATAACTCTAACATTGATTGAGATTTCATCGTTACTTCCTAAACGAGTAATACACCCTTCTTGTAAAAATCTGAGTAAATGGGCTTGTAATGAAGATGATAACTCACCGATTTCATCTAAAAAAACAGTACCATTATCAGCAGCTTCAAATCGGCCTATTTTAGTAGTGTTGGCTCCTGTAAAAGCACCTTTTTCAGCGCCAAACAACTCCGCTTCAGCAATAGATTCTGCAATGGCTCCGCAATTTATTGCTATGAATTTTTGTGAACTTCTATTTGATTTTTCATGTAGAGCCCGTGCCGCGAGTTCTTTTCCTGTCCCACTTTCACCCAAAAGCAATACAGTTGCATTCGTTGCTGATATTTTATCAATACGTTTATATACTGCTTGCATTGCAGCGGTTTTCCCTACAAGACCTACCAATTGTTTTTGTTCACTAAGTTGTGCAGATAAGGCTTTATTTTCCCCCCGCAATTTTTTTGCTTTTAAGGCTTTATCTATAGTGAGTAATAGCTCTTGACGTTTAAAGGGCTTAGGTAAATAATCATCTGCACCATTTTGTAAAGCTTCTACTGCATGATTAATTGTTCCGTATGCGGTTGCAATGATAAAGCCCAAATCAGAAAAGTTTCTACGGGTATAATTGAGTAACTCTAAACCTGATAATTCACCAAGTTTCCAATCTGAAAATATAACGTCGAAGTTGTTTTCTTTTAATAATAAAATGGCTTGTTCCACGCAATTGGCTGAAAGAACATTAAAATTGCTAGTGTTTAAAATGTCACAAATTAATGAACATTGTTCAGGATCATCTTCAACAACTAATATCTTATGCTGGTAAATATTATTCATGAGTACCATTTCCATTGTTAGAAGAGTTTTCGTTTTTGATTGTGAATTTAGCTTGGGCAATACACCCATTTATTTGTTGTTTATTATCTAAGGTATTCTTCAAGGTTAAACTTCCATGATAATGCAAAGATATTAATCGGTTAGCAATATAAAGCCCCATTCCTGCACCTTCTGGTTTAGTAGAAACATGTGGTTGAAAAAGTTTTTCTTCGATATGAGAATTTAACCCTTGTCCATTATCGACTATTTCTATACTAAGACTATGATCAGTTTGTTTTGTAGAAATAGATATTGTACCGTCACTTTCGCTGGCATCACATGCATTGTTGATTAGTGTATGGAATATACTTCTAATTTCGGATTCCGCACCGTACAATGATAAGCCATCTTGAATTTCAATGTTAAAATTAATTTTCTTTGTAGCACTGGATTTATATTCAAGAATAATATCTTGTATCACAGCTGAAAGTGGTATTTTTTCGTCACGTCTAACGCCCGTTGTTGTTAACGTTAAAAGTGCTTTAATATTTTTATCTATATTTTCAATTTTACGTTGAATAGTTTGAATGAGTTGTTCTTTTTGTGTTTGTTCAATAGATTCATCTGAAAGTTGCTCTATAGAAAGGCCAATAGTGTGAATAGGGTTACGTAATGCATGAGCCAAACCTCTACTTACTTCACCTAGTTCAGCTAAGTGAGCAATTTCTTTATGTTGTTTTTCTGCATGTGATAAGTGTGATAAACGTTCAACCATTTTATTAAAATGACTAATCGTATCTCTAATTTCTTTGACACCTTCTTCACGTACTTTATTTTGATAATTACCTTTAGCTAATAAGTTAAATCCGAAGATAAGACTTTTAAGTGGCTTATTAAATTTGGCACTCAACCAATAAGCGAAAATTAGCCCCAAAATGCCAACAACGATTAATGTTATTTGTATTTTTTTAAATAAAGCATCACTATTGGAAGGTACTTCGCTACTACTGATCCAAGTATGACTTACTGTATTTGGCGAATTTACTACATAAGCTCTCGTATTTTGATGTTTAAATACTTTAGCTTTTTCTTTATGTAATGTGTTCACTAATGCTTTAAATTCACGAGTTATCATTTTACGAGCAACAGGAGGAGAGTTGTCAGCATTGCTTTTGGCTATATCAATTTGCTTGATTTTATCAGTCAACGTTTTATCTACATCCGATGATAGTAGCTCTTCTTCTATTTCAATTAGTTGTATGTCTTTATCAAGTACCTTAACTTTTTCATCATTAATTGAATGCTTTAAAATTACAGCCGGGTTTTTGTTATTATCAAATTTTTGTACTGCTAGTTCTATTATTTGATCACTGTAATGCCTAGCTTGAAAATCAACTTCCTTTGCAAGGTTGTTTTCGATCCAATGAACAATAATTAATTGTGTAATGGTTAGAAGGGCGATCAAACAACCAATTAAAATAAATAAGTAATTGCGTAATGACATAAAACCTCAAACAAAAGCAATGTATGAAAAATAATATTAAATATACTACAAGTATAATGCCAAGTGCTTTTATAAATTTATACTAATAAAATCATTAGCTTATTTGTGTTAAAAAACAATAATTAATTATAGCTTTTGAAATATCCTGATTTGAGGAATATGCAATCCTGATATAAGCATTTTTAACTTTTCATTAAAAACTTTGAATGATTGATTTTTTAGTATTGTACTGAAAAGTAAGTAGAATTTTATTTTGGTATAAAAGTCGCTATATACAATTTGATTAAAACTTATAAGTCGTTTGTTCGCGTAATGATACAGCGGCAATATGTTAAGAATAACAAAAGGATAAATTAATGAATAAATTATTAAATAAAACGTCTTTAGCATTAGGCTTATCGTTATTTGGTGCAGTAAGTAGCATGTCAGCTTTGGCGATTACTTCAGATAATAACCATCAAGTACATGAAATTGAGATTACAGCAGATAACTCTGATTTAGTGAATGTATTTGTCAGCATTGATGGTGAAGTGACTGACCTTAAAATTCCAAAATCAGTATTAGAAGATAAAGCACAATTAGCAGATACTTTAGTAGATGTTCCACAAGATGTACGCGATAAATTAATTGAAAGTCTTAGCAATATTCACCATGAAGGTAAAATGGTTAAAATTGAAATGATTGGTGACGACAATAATGTTTCATGGGTGAGTGATTCTGACAGTGAGCACGTCATTGTATTACATGAGGACACAGGTGAACATTCAGAGAATATAGTTAAAAAGGTGATGAGAAAGTAT
>JAGSHH010000189.1 GCA_023954655.1 Colwelliaceae bacterium | reverse complement strand
CGGTTCCCCATTCTTTGCGTTCTTCAGGTTGAGTAGAAACCTTTATTAGTTTCGTCATCAGCACTGAATCTGGATAAGCATCAAGGATTAATCTTGCACGATTATCAGTAGTTAAATATTTCATATCCACTTCATGTACCCAAGCTTCCACATATAAGCCGTTTATTGAAGGAATTTTTGCAATTTCCCAGGAAGGTTGGGCAGTCATCCCAACAAACACTTATTCTCCATTCCATGGGTGAGTTCCATATAAAACAGGCCCTGATCGCTCTGCGTACAAGCTCATCTTTATAAGTTTATTTTTGTTGTATTGTAATTTTTCTTTGTGTTTTTCTATCTTTAGCGTCTGTTTAGTAATAGACACTGAATTGCTAATTTTGGTTTGCTTTAAATTTTCATCAGCTTTTGCTTTAACCACAACTGCTTTCTCATAGGCGAGTTGGTTTTTATTATAATCAAACTGACTTAAATGTTGCTCAGATATCCCTGCATCTATGCGTGATTTTTCTAGTAATAAAACCGTTCTTTTTTGTTGAAAGCTTGCTTCTAATAATTTTTGTTCTGCTTCACTTTTTAAACGAAATAGTTCCTCTTCAGCAGCAAGTAAACTTACTTCTTCTTGCTCGATTTTACTTTGAATAGAGCCACTATCAAAAACGACAACTAAATCACCTTTATTTGCTACTTCTCCTTCAGGTAACATCCACTGAACTTGAACTCGCCAATTGTCCGTTTTAGGGGAATAAAAAACTTGGTTTTCACTCGCCTTTATTTCACCTGTTAAGATAAAATCACTATTTGCACTCGTAAAACCTGTTATGAAAAAAAGTAAGGCTGAGGTTATTTTTAACATGCTTTATCCTCAATAACTTTACCGTCTTTCATTCTAATAACTCTATTTGCATAAGCGGCAATATCTTCTTCATGGGTCACCATAACAATGGTTTGTCCTTGTTTGTGAAGATCCACAAGTAAATCCATAATTTCATAAGAAGTTGCAGAATCCAAATTTCCCGTAGGTTCATCCGCAAATATCACTTTAGGATGGTTAACAAGAGCACGTGCAATCGCTACTCTTTGTCTTTGTCCGCCTGACATTTCTGTAGGCTTATGATGAGACCGTGATGTTAAACCCACCTTACTCAACATTTCAGCGCCTCGTTTTTCTACTTCTTCAGGCGTAGCATCGCTGTAGCGTAATGGAACAGTGACATTTTCTTGTGCGGATAAACGAGGGAGAAGATGAAACGTTTGAAAAATAAATCCTATTTTTTCATTCCTAATTTTGGATAATGATTCATCATTTATTTCTTTGATAGATTCACCAGATAATCGGTATACACCCGTTGTAGGGGTATCTAAGCAACCCAAAATATTCATTAAGGTTGATTTACCTGATCCTGATTGTCCCATAATGGCAACAAACTCATTTTCATTTATTGTTAAAGATACATTTTGTAATGCGTTAACTTGTGACTCACCACTTCCATAAGTGCGACTAACATTTTCAATATCAATCAAAATAGTCCCTTTTATCATTTTTACATGCAATATAACGTTTTAATAATTAAAAACAAATAGATACCTTTTAATATGTGTATATATTTATTCATTCTTAGGTTTAAGAAGGTTGTTCAGCTAAAATAATCGATTACTTACATAGTCTTATTAAATAATAATGAAAACATCTAAAATATTTAACCGACCTGAAAACTTATTGCTCGCCATGGCTTTCATCATGCCTTTAGTGTTTTCGGTGTGGATGGCACTTTTAAATAATTTTGTTATTGAAAAAGCACAATTTACGGGTACAGAAATTGGTATATTACAAAGCTTGCGTGAGATTCCAGGCTTTTTAGCATTTACAGTTATCTATTTATTATTGTTTGTTAAAGAGCAAAAACTCGCAATAATTTCATTATTTTTAACCGCAATAGGCGTCACGGCAACTGGGTACTTTCCTGATGTTTATGGTTTGTATATCACAACCATTATTATGTCTATTGGCTTTCATTATTTTGAGACTGTTAATCAATCACTCACATTACAATGGGTAAATAAAGATAATACCGCTCACTTTTTAGGTAAAATGTTATCAGTTAAGTCTATTGCCTCTTTATTAGCTTTTAGTAGTATTTGGCTTTTAATGGAACAATTTTCATGGTCTTACAAAGCAACCTATACACTTTTTGGAGGAATAGCTTTAGTCTTTACCGCGTTAATAGCCATTTCTTTTAAACAATTTCCTATTCATGTAGAACAAGAAAAAAAGCTTATATTAAGAAAACGATATTGGCTATTTTATGCATTAACTTTTTTTAGTGGTGCGCGCAGACAAATCTTTGTCGTCTTTGCTGGCTTTTTAATGGTTGAAAAGTTTGGATACAGCGTTGCTGATATTAGTGCTTTATTTTTAATAAATTATATTTTCAATTGGTTATTTGCTGCCCGTATTGGCAAGCTAATTGGCATTATAGGTGAGCGACGAGTATTAAAGTTTGAATATGTCGGGCTAATTACTTTATTTATTGCTTATGGATTAGCAGAAAATGCAACATTTGCTGCAATACTCTATGTTGTTGATCATCTATTTTTTGCTTTAGCTATTGCAATAAAAACATATTTTCAAAAAATAGCTAAACCTGAAGATATCGCCTCTACGGCTGGTGTTAGCTTTTCAATTAATCATATTGCTGCCGTTGTAATTCCCGCTCTATTAGGCATGGTGTGGATTATCAATTCATCTTGGGTCTTTTATATCGGCGCTTGTTTTGCTTTTTGCTCTTTATGTTTATCACACCTAATCCCAACAAACCCAAAACAGGGTGTTGAGTTAAAATTTCAAGAACAATAAAAAATATCATCAAAAAAAACTGAGCACTCTTTTATCAAAAGTTACTCAGTTTTTTAATATTATATATTAAGAGTATTAATTATTTTTCAAAAATTCTAGAAAATCATCGGCAGGCATTGGTTTAGCATAAAAGAAGCCTTGTACTTCATCACAGGCTTGAGATTTTAAATGTGATTCTTGATCTATATCTTCAATGCCTTCTGCAATAACTTTAAGGTTCATTTGCTTACCAAGGTTAATGATAGTATCGGCAATAATTGATTGACCTGGTTTAGCAATATCAATAACAAAAGACCTATCTACTTTAAGACGGTCTAAAGGAAGTTTTTGTAGATAACTTAAAGAAGAGTAACCCGTACCAAAATCATCCAAGGCAATACTAATTCCCTCAGCTTTTAATTTATTTAATGCATCGATAACAACTTGTGGTTCATCCATCAAAATGTTTTCGGTAATTTCTAATTCTAACTTGCTAGGTTTAACGTGATGAGATTTTGTTGCTTCAATAATACTATTAACGAAGTTTTCTCTTTTAAATTGAGGTATAGAAACGTTAACTGAAATACTTACATTATCAAAAGACTCTTCTTCCAAACTCTTAATTTGTTTACACGCTTGGTTAATAACCCAATCACCAATTTCAATAATAAGACCAGAATATTCAGCTAAAGGAATAAAAACAGCAGGAGAAATAAACTGCCCATCAGCAGTACGCCAACGCAATAACGCTTCAGCTCCAATGACTTTCCCTGTGTGTAGGTTTAATTGTGGTTGATACCATAATTCTAATCTATTATCAGCAAAGTCGGTACGTAATTGACGGATCATTCCTAGTCGCCATAACGTTTTTTCTTCCATTTCTTGTTTATAATAAACGTAGTGCTCTTGATTACTTTTCTTCGCCAAATTTAATGCAATATTAATTTGATTTAATACTTTAACGCCACGAGGTCCTGCATCATCTTTAAGGCATAAACCAAAACAAGCGTTGATTGGTAAATGTTGTTCTCCAGCAGAAAAGGCTTTTTTAAATAATGCATTCAAATTATCTGGGTTTAGACACTCAGATGGGCCGATAATCCCAAAAACATCAGCACCTACTCGTGCAAATAAGCAATGTTCACTCATTGCTTTCAATCTTTTGGTAACAGCCATGAGCAGCTGGTTACCTAAGTCTTGACCTAAACCATCATTAATATCACTAAAATGATTAATATCAATTAAACCCGCAACAAGGTTTTTATCGTTACTTTGTGCAAAGTCATCAAGTAAATTAACAAATTCAAGTCGATTTGGAAGTTCAGTTAGCCAATCTTTATAAGCCGCATCTCTCAACTTTTGAAACAAATGTACGTTTTCATACCCAATAGCTATATTGGTTATGAACACTTCAATAAGTTGTCTTTCAATATCGTTAATAGCGTTGTTTAATTCAATAAAAATAACAGCTCTATAGCCACCACTTGTTAAATATAGGCTTATATTATCTTCGCTATATAAATGCTCTTTCTGTTGAAAACAACTTGTTATTTGTTTTTGCGCCAAGCTATTGTTTAAAGAATCAAGTTTTTGATTCGTTTTATCTGAAGATAAACCATGTTGACCTAATGTATATAAACTTAAGTCATCAGCGCCTTCAACAATACCTTGTCCTCGGGCACAAAAAACACTAGAACTACTATCACTTAATAATTGTAATTGTGACAAAACGCCTTCAGCGTATTCATGTACTGAATGTAGTTCGAGTAATTCAGCAGCGGCGCCAATAATTTTTTCTAAGCCAATACGATTTTGTGTGACAGTTTCAATTTGCTGGTATGAACGAATTGCGGCATAAACAGTAGTAACTAACTTTCGACGAGTTAACTCTGTTTTAGTTTTATAATCATTAATATCATAGTCTTTAATGACACTTTCTTCTGGGGCATAACCGGGTTGTCCCGTTCGCAAAACTATACGAATATCCTGACGAAATAAAGTCTCTCTGATATGTTTTACGACATTCAGGCCGGCGTCATCAGTTTCCATAACAACATCTAATAAAACTAAAACAATATCATTATGTTGCTCAATAAGTTGACAAGCGTCTCTGCCAGAGTAGGCATGGATATATTCTAATCGTTTACCTAAAACAACCAAATCAGATAAGGCAAGCTGAGTCACCGAATGTATTTCGGGATCATCATCAACAATTAATACTTTCCAAGTATCGCTTATTGAATTATCTAATATTTCATCTTCATCACTATCATCGATAAACAAAAAATCGTCGTTAGTTTCTTCAGAAGCCTGCATATAATCCTCAAGAGTTGGCAATTAAGCCATATTAACTCAGCTATTTTAACTGGTAAATTATTCTTATTTTCAAAGACTCACGTATACATAATAAAAGTGAGTGGCCGAATATTCAACAAATCATTAATAATAATTTTTAATATTTCAAATGATTGTCATTCACATGTAAATATTAGGTGAAATATTTACAATTGCCTATTAAAATTTTAAAAATAGACAAATAGGATTATCCCGTAGATACTTAACCATTATATTTAATATTGACAACTATATTAGGATGTTAGAATGAAAGTCAGCAAAACTTCAACCACTAGCCCAATAACGTTGTCAGTAGATAAAGAAAAAACAGTAATCACTTCGCAAGAATGCGCAAATACAAGTTCTAATCATAAAAACAAAACTAATCCTTCAACTCAAATGCAATTATTAGGTTTAGCTAGAAAGTTTGTTATCGATGGCGCACTACTCCCAATAGAAAAACAACCTCCAATTGAAGAGCGATCAAGAAAACGAGAACAGATCAACCATTTGCGAAAACAGCAAAATCTAGAAAATATTATTCAACGAGCGATACAATATTGCTCTGATGCAGAAGTTGCCGATAGAGCCGATCAAGACTGGTTTAATAGTTTTATCAATTTAGCTGAAGATGTCAGTAATAAAACCATGCAAGATTTATGGGCAAAGATATTAGCTGGTGAAATCTCGTCTCCTGGAAGTTTTTCATTAAAGTCTTTGCAAGCATTTAAAACTATGAGTATTAATGAAGCTAAATTGCTTTCAAAAGCCTGTTCAATTGCCGTTAAAGATCAGTCAAAAAAAAGCATGAGGATCATTTCTGGTGCTTCTCAAACCCCTGGATTATTTAATTTTTTTAGAAAAGATAGAGAACATCACATCAACTTAAGTCCATTTGGACTTTCATATGCTGAATTACTGACATTAGCCGATAATCATTTAATTTTTATTCAAGAAACAGAAACGACTCCAACAGTTTCAGGCGACAAAATATCTTTCTCATATAATGGCCTAAACCTGACCTTAACAGCGTCTAAAAATAACTGCTTATTAAGCTTTTATAAATTCACACCAATAGGAACAGAACTAGCTCAGTTGATTTCAGACAATCCAGACAAGGCTTATTTAAATTTATTAAAGCAAGAAGTGGATGGTATTTTTGAGATTAACCACTAAACACATTTGAAAGTTATTAATAAAAAATCCGATGGGATACATCGGATTTTCCAAGAATAGGTAATTCTTTCAAAAACTAACTCTGTTCGCGTTCAATTGCACGATAAGCAATATCAGTACGAAACTGAACATCTTCCCAACTGATTTCATGTAATAATTCATAAGCCGATTTTTGAGCTTCAGTAACACTTTGTCCTAATGCTGTAGCACACAATACTCGTCCACCAGCAGTTACAACATCACCATTATCACT
>JAGSHH010000147.1 GCA_023954655.1 Colwelliaceae bacterium | reverse complement strand
AGCACTAAAATCTCTATTTCTCGTGCATCAAACTGTTCGTTTTCAATGTATTCAAGTAATCGTCCGGGGGTAGCTATTAATATATCAGTTGTTTCAGTTAAAATTTCTTTATGACTGCCATAATTAACACCACCAGTTATTACAGCACTTTTTATTTTTGTTAATTCTGTTAGCTTTTCACTCTGCTCATGTATTTGTAATGCCAATTCTCGAGTAGGAGATAATATTAATACACGCGGAAACCCGGGTTTGGTCCTAGGGTAATCAAGTAAATGTTGAGCGATAGGTAAAATAAAAGCAGCTGTCTTACCTGTACCGGTAGGCGCAGATGCTAAAACATCTTTGCCTGCCATAGCAGCAGGTAAAACTAATGACTGAATGGAGGTAGGCTTTGTAAAACCGGCATTTTGTATGCCACCTAGTAGTTCTGAATCTAGGTCAAACTGCTCAAACATAGTGATTTATGGCTCGAAATTAAGATGTGCAGATTATAGTGGTAAAGTTGTTAATTACCTATAGTTCGCTATAAAAAGATTACATATATTGATTAATTAGCTGGTTAAAATATCATTTATTTCAGTTTTTAATTGTTTACACCATATATTGATGCGTTCATCACTTTCATTATATTGATTATCTTCATCTAAAGCTAAACCGACAAATTGCTTTTTATCATGTGTTAATGCTTTTGATGCTGAAAACTCATAGCCTTGATTCGGCCACAGTCCAATAACAAATCCACCCTGATTAATTACTTTGTCATGTAACATCCCCAGCGCATCTTGAAACCAGTCGGTATAACCAATTTGATCACCCATGCCATATAGTGCAACAATTTTTCCATTTAAATCCAAGGCATCAACCTCTTCCCAATGACTCTCCCAGTCTTCTTGCAGCTCACCATAATCCCACGTTGAAATACCGTAAATTAAAATATCGAATTCTTCACATTTAGTAAGAGGCGCATCTTTTAGATTAAATAGCTCAACAATATTATTACCAAACTGTTCTTGAATTTTTTCAGCAGCAATTTCTGTATAGCAAGTCGTGGAGCCATAAAAAAGGCCAATCTTCATACTTTTTACCTAATAAATTTCTAGGGTCGTTTTATTGCGCGTAAGTTTATCAGATGCTCCTAATGACAAGCTAGATAGAATCGCATTTAATTGGTTTGTTTAAGATAGAGTAAAAATTGATTTTTGTATAAATAACCTGTAATTTTGTCGCCATTATTACGGTCATACTGACAGTAGACTTATTGCGGATTATTATTTTTTGCTTGTTGCTGCAATTACATCAGTTTAAGGATTTTTATGTTGAAACAGTTTTCTATAGCACTTTTTTGTTGTTTTCTTTTATTAGCTAATCAGGCTTTTGCAGAAGATAAAAAGGCACTTTCAGTTGAAGAAAAGACTAAGCTAACTCAAAAGTTAACCTCAAGTCTTGGACTTAAAATCGTTTCTCTAAAAGCTTCGCCATTACCTTCATTAGTAGAAGTAGTTACGAATCAAGGGATACTTTATGCGAGCAAAGATGGCCAATTCTTAGTGCAAGGTAAACTATATGGTGTTGGTGATAGCGGAGTAATAAACCATACAGAAGATAGTTTATCAATAGTGCGTCTGAATGGTTTGAAACAGTTTAAAGATGACATGATCGTTTATCCTGCAAAAAATGAAAAACATCAAATTACTGTATTTACTGATATTACCTGTGGTTATTGTCGAAAAATGCACAAACAAATGGATGAACTAAATGATATGGGAATTACGGTTCGATATTTAGCTTATCCTCGTGCAGGAGTGAAAGATCAATTAGGGCAATATTCACAAGGATTTAAAGATTTGCGTTCAATTTGGTGTCATGAAGATCCGGCTAGCGCATTAACAAAAGCAAAGTTAGGCTCTAGTGTTGCACAACGTATCTGTGATAATCCAATTGAAGCTGAATTTGATTTTGGGCGTCAAATTGGTGTGAGTGGTACACCAGCCATTATTTTTGACAATGGCTTTATGTTACCGGGCTACCGGGAACCAGCCGATTTATTGAAAATTTTAGATAGCATCAAAGCTGAGAGCTAATTTATATAATCATCAAGTATTTCAAAAAGGTAAATAGTAATAAATGAACAAAGTCATTGTTCGTCGAGAAATTGTTGACGATAGTTATTTACCTTTATCCCTTCACCCTGTCATTAAACAAATTTATGCTGCTCGGGGTGTGAAGTCTGAAGCAGAATTAAAGCTTAATGCACAGCAACTCATTTCTGTCGAAAAATTATCGGGCATTAATAATGGCTGTGAAATACTTTATCAATCTCTAAAATTATCACAGCGTATTGTCATTGTTGGTGACTTTGATGCTGATGGTGCAACAAGTACAGCATTGATGATGTGTGCACTTTCAATGTTTGGTAGCAATAACCATCAATTTCTCGTGCCCAACCGTTTTGAATATGGTTATGGTTTAACACCCGAAATCGTTAATATTGCTCATCAAAATGGAGCTGAGTTATTAATTACTGTTGATAGCGGTATTAGTTGCTTAGCGGGAGTAACCAAAGCTAAAGAACTCGGTTTGAACGTTATTGTTACTGATCATCATTTGCAAGGAAAAGAATTACCACCAGCTGATGCCATTATTAATCCTAACCAACACCAATGCGACTTTCCCAGTAAAGCACTAGCAGGTGTTGGTGTAGCTTTTTATTTTATGCTGGCAATGCGTAAATATTTACGTGAGCAACAGTGGTTTCAAGAAAAAAACATTGTCGAACCTAATATTGCTCAATTATTAGATTTGGTGGCTTTAGGCACTGTTGCCGATGTGGTTTCACTTGACGCTAATAATCGAATATTGGTTGAACAAGGGCTTAAACGTATTAGAGCAGGGCATACTCGTCCTGGTATTCAAGCGCTTATTGAAGTTGCAGGTAAAAACCAACAAAGGCTTATGGCTAGTGATTTCGGTTTTGCTCTTGGGCCACGTATTAATGCTGCGGGTCGTTTAGATGATATGGCATATGGCATTAATTGCTTGCTCGCTGATGATTTAATGTCTGCAAGAGTCATGGCTGCTGAACTTGATAGTTTAAATAAAGCACGTCGTGAAATAGAGCAAGGCATGCAACATGAAGCTGAAACTATAATGAAGCAGCTCAATTTTACTGATGAAAACCTGCCTTTTGCTATTTCCTTGTTTCATCCCGATTGGCATCAGGGTGTTATTGGTATTGTTGCCGGTCGCTTAAAAGAAAAGTTTCATCGCCCGAGTATTGTTTTTGCATTAAGTGAAGATGGGCTTGAATTAAAAGGCTCAGCGCGCTCGATTCCTGGTTTGCATATTCGTGACTTATTAGAGCATATTGATAGTCAATCTCCTGGTATCATTAAAAAATTTGGTGGCCACGCCATGGCTGCTGGACTTTCTATTGCTATAAATGATTTTGAAAAATTTCAACATTTATTTCAAGAATATGCCAAACAATGGTTGGATCAAGATTTACTTGAAGGGAAATTATTCTCAGATGGACAATTAGCTTTGTCAGAAATGAACCTTGTATTTGCAGAACAAATAAGAAACGCTGGTCCATGGGGACAGAATTTTTTAGAACCTCTATTTGATGATGACTTTACTTTAGTTCAACAACGAATTGTTGGTGAAAAACATTTAAAAATAGTCGTAGAAAAAGAAGGGCAACTATTTGATGGTATTGCCTTTAATATCGATGTGAAACAATGGCCAAATAGCCAAGCATCAAAAGTACATTTATGTTTTAAATTAGATATTAATGAGTTTAGAGGAAAGCAGTCATTACAGTTAATGGTGGAAAATTTAGCTCTGAAAGTTTAGTTAAATTTATTTTGAAAATTTTCTTATTCGGTTGACCGCATAAACCATTTTATTTCCTTGTAAAATCATCATTCAATTATTTATTTGCCTGTGCATTTAAGCTACAATGCGCGACTGTTTTGCTATTCATCTTCGTCGGAAATTTCGACATTGTAAAAAGACATTATAAGAATGCTTGAAGTAAACCCTGTTTTAAACAAGATTAAAGAAATCCGTGAGCGTACAGATATGCTTAGGGGGTACCTTTGACTACGATCAGAAATCTGAGCGTTTGGTTGAAGTGGTTCGCGAGTTAGAAGCACCTGAAGTTTGGAATGAACCTGAACGTGCACAAGCATTAGGTCGAGAACGGGCAGGTTTAGAAACCGTCGTTGAAACTATCGATGAAATGGATTCTGGTTGTGAAGACATCGAAGGTTTAGTTGAACTTGCTGTTGAAGAAGATGATGAAGAAACGTTTGAAGACGCACAAGCTGAAATCCAAACGCTTGAAACAAGTTTAGAAAAGTTAGAATTTCGTCGCATGTTTTCTGGTGAGCAAGATGCTAATAACTGTTATTTAGATATTCAGTCAGGCTCTGGCGGCACAGAAGCACAAGATTGGGCTGAAATGTTAATGCGTATGTATCTCCGCTGGGGCGAAGCGCATGGTTTTAAAACTGAAGCAATTGAAGTTACAGATGGTGATGTTGCAGGAATAAAAGGCTGTACGATAAAGTATACGGGTGAATATGCATTCGGTTGGTTAAGAACAGAAACCGGTGTTCATCGATTAGTACGTAAATCACCGTTTGATTCTAGTGGTCGCCGTCATACTTCATTTGCTTCTGCGTTTATATACCCTGAAATAGATGACAATATTGAAATTGATATCAACCCTTCTGATTTACGTGTTGATACTTTCCGTGCATCAGGGGCTGGTGGGCAGCATGTCAATAAAACGGATTCTGCTATTCGTTTAACGCATATTCCAACAGGTGCAGTGGTTGCTTGTCAGGCTGATCGCTCACAACATAAAAACAGTGCGACTGCGATGAAGCTTTTAAAAGCTAAATTGTATGAAATGGAAATGCAAAAGCAAAATGAAGGTAAGCAAGAATTAGAAGATGGTAAATCTGACATTGGTTGGGGTAGTCAAATTCGTTCATACGTATTAGACGATAGCCGAATCAAAGATTTACGCACTGGAGTTGAAAACCGAAATACCCAAGCGGTATTAGATGGTGACCTCGACAAATTTTTAGAAGCATCTTTAAAATCTGGTTTATAAATATTGATTAAGGCGTTGTTACTAACGTAACTTCTGCGGCGAATATGCTCACATAGGAATCTATGCTGCGCATATTCTTCTTGAATTAACGTTATTAACTTAGCCATAATCCAATATTTAATTAAATTAACATTCCTATTGATAATAGGAATTAACAAAGCAAACATTGAGAAAGAAAATGACTGACCAAGCGAACCAAGACGAAAATAAATTGATTGCCGAGCGTCGTGGCAAATTAGCGCAAATTCGAGAAAACTGTCCTGCGAATGGACACCCAAATAAGTTTGATCGAAAACACTATGCAGCTGATTTACAAGCTGCACACGGTGAGAAAGATAAAGAAACGCTTGAAGCTGAAACTGCAGAGTACAGCATTGCTGGTCGTATAATGGCTAAACGTGGTCCTTTCTTGGTATTACAAGATATGACAGGTCGCATTCAGGCTTATGCTCATAAAACAGTACAAAAAGAAATTAAAGCAAAATGGGGCACATTAGATATTGGCGACATTATTGGTGTTACCGGTACTATGCATATGTCTGGTAAAGGTGACTTATACGTTAATATGGACAAATATGATCTATTAACTAAATCGCTTCGTCCGTTGCCTGAAAAATTCCACGGATTATCAGACGTAGAAACTAAATATCGTCAACGCTATGTTGACTTGATAATTAACCAAGATACGCGTGATACGTTTAAAATTCGCTCAAAAATTGTTGATGGTATTCGTAAGTTTTTAACTGATCGTGATTTCATGGAAGTTGAAACGCCAATGTTACAAACGATCCCAGGTGGTGCAACAGCTAAACCTTTTGAAACTTTTCATAATGCATTAGACATTCAAATGTTTATGCGTATCGCTCCAGAACTTTATCTTAAGCGTTTAGTAGTTGGTGGTTTTGAAAAAGTATTTGAAATTAACCGTAACTTCCGTAACGAAGGTTTATCGACTCGTCATAACCCTGAATTTACGATGATTGAATTTTATCAAGCGTATGCTGATTACAATGACCTAATGAATTTAACAGAAGATATGTTACGTACGCTTGCTGAAGATGTGATGGGAACTTCAGTTATTCGTAATACTGTGAAAAATTCGGATGGTGAAGTAACAGAAGAGAAGTTTTATGATTTTGGTCAGCCTTTTGTTCGTTTATCAATGGTTGATGCAATTTTAAAATATGGCAATGACCTTGATGAAAATATTTTACGTAATCCGGAAGAGAACTTTGACGCATTAAAAGCAATGGCTAAAGCTGTTGGTGTAAAAGAAACTGATGCTTCTAAAGTATGGGGGCCTGGTAAATATATTTGTGAAATATTTGAAGAAGTTGCAGAGCATTTATTAGACCAGCCAACGTTTATCACTGAATATCCTTGGGAAGTTTCACCATTAGCACGTCGTAATGATGACAACCCATTTATTACCGACCGTTTTGAGTTTTTCGTTGGTGGTCGTGAATTAGCTAATGGTTTCTCAGAGTTGAACGATGCTGAAGATCAAGCCGCTCGTTTCCAAAATCAAGTAGAAGGCAAAGATGCTGGTGATGATGAAGCTATGCATTTTGATGCAGATTACATTCAAGCACTCGAGTATGGTTTACCTCCAACAGCTGGTGAAGGAATAGGTATTGATCGATTAGTAATGTTATTTACAGATTCGCCAACGATTAAAGACGTAATTTTGTTTCCTCATATGCGTCCAATTGCTGATAAGTAAATCGATTTATTGTCTAAACTGTTGTTAGATAATTAGGTTTCTGTTAAAAGCCCGTAGCAATAAAGTTGCTACGGGCTTTTTAGTTTTAACTAAGTTAGTTATCAGTATCTTTAATTGATTGAATGATCAATTGTTCAGCTTGATCGGCCCAAAGCTGATAAGCATGATGTGAAGGATGGAAATTATCATCTGCTAAATATTTATCAGAAAAAGGTATTTCAACGGCCAATATTGAGCAATTATTATTACGTGCGACAATAGACATTAAAGTATTTAGTTTTTTTGCTCGTTCTCCTAAACACCATCTAAGAGGTTGAGGGATCCCTGAAAATAAATGCATAGGAGGAAGGCTAGAAAAAATAATCTTTGGCGCCGAAAACTTAGAATTTATCAGCGATATCATTTGTTCTAAATTATTAATCCAATGACGACTTCGGGTTAAGTGCGTAACATCATTCACTCCAACAGATACCAGAATAAAATCAAAATCTTGTATTGGTAGTTTTTCTAATTCATTTAATATGTTTGTTGATGTAAATCCATTTTTGGCGATTAACTGCCAATTTACTGAGAGATGTGATGAAAGGCTCAATGATAATTGCCCTGCTAGTGCTTTTTCTTGTTTGTTTACCCCTACACCAGCAGCTGACGAATCACCAATAATCAATAACTTTAATTGATTTCCAGCACCTAAAGTCCCTGTACGACTACCTTTTGGCTCAGAGAGTCTAACTATGTTTTTACGTGTCCATATTGCTTGTATTAATAACAGAGGAATTAAAAAAAATGTTAAAAGGTTATGATAAATCTCTCTAACTAACATACTTACTCTCTATTTATAAAATTATCGATTTAGGTGCTTGCTAAGCCCCAAATGAAAGCAATCGTGCCAGTCAACGTAATCATTAACATATAAGATAAACCAATTATCATATATTTAATTGATGTTAATAATTTTCCTTGTCGATAAACACGTTTATGCATAATGAATAAATAAACTGGAATCCAAATAACAATCAATCCCTCTAAAAGTTCGATGAATTCTGATATTGAAGGAAAGGCCAGAAAATAAAGCTGTATATATTCAATAACTTCAATTAATAAAATAGAAATAAAAATAAAGCTATGGCTATGTAAAGCAACTGTTAAATGCTCTAAGTAAAGTCGGTTTGAAAAAATGAACATACACTTTAATAATGCCGCGAATAATGGCAATAAAATAAACATTAATTGTGGGAGCTTTTCAATAGCCTCGCGTATTAAATTAGAAGGATCACCTTTAAATGCTTTTTCTGCTTTTTTAGATAATAACTCAGAAAATTCAGTCAGTTTTTTGTTATTTTCATCGGATAAAAAGTCAAATGATAAACTACCATCTTCATTATTTCCGATAGAAAACCCCTCACTGGAAAGATCTACATCTTCACCATTTTTAACTTTTGTTATTTTAGTTCTCAGCTCGTCTAGTTGAAGTTGCTGCTTTTCACTAAATTCGCTTTCATTATCTAACTTCTCTAATTCCATTTTTATTAGTTCACTTGTCATTCCTTTCAGGTATAAGTTTGAACTATCGGTAATGTCTTGTTTCATTGCCTTAAAATTAGTGATTTTCTTCTCTAATTGAGGTGTTATTTCAACTGAAGCATTTATTTTTTGATGCTCAAGTTGTTGGATATGTTTTGTAAGCTCGGTTACGTTACTCTTACTGTTATTGATACTCAGTACTTCTGACCCATCTTCTACTGCGATAAACTTTAACGATATAAAAAAGATAATACTGATAAATAAATAAAGCCTTAATGGTGGAACATAGTGAACCCTTCGACCAGCAATGTACTCATTGGTTAAAAAGCCAGGTTTAAATATTAAAGGAAATAGGGTTCT
>JAGSHH010000176.1 GCA_023954655.1 Colwelliaceae bacterium | reverse complement strand
GTAGGTGGAAGTGTTGCACTAAAAGGGAGTGACGGTATTGCTGAAAAAGCATTACAACTGGGTGCTCAAGCCAAAGCTAATGACAGAGCAAAACATGCTTTAGAAATACTGCTTCCTTATAAAGACAAAATCACGATTTACACTGCAAATGGTTTAATGGGTGAGCAGTGTGCTAACTCTTTAGGCTTCAATGTTAAAACTATATTTCAATCTCAATTATCCCAGTCAACATCAGCACAAGATACTGAAGATACGGTTGATGCATTATTAACTCACAAAATTGACCTATTACTTTTTGCCGGTGGTGATGGCACCGCTCGTAACATTTGCGACCGAGTTGGTGATAGTTTTCCTGTTTTAGGTATACCTGCAGGGTGTAAAATTCACTCTGGAGTTTATGCTGTTACCCCAAAAGCAGCAGGTCGAGTTGTTGAGTTAATGGTTACAAACCAATTAGTAACTCTTGCTGAAGCGGATGTGATGGATATTGATGAATCACTTTTTCGTGAAGGAGTCGTTAAAGCAAAACGATTTGGTGAGATGAAAGTCCCTAGTGAACTTCGTTATATTCAAGCAGTTAAGTCAGGTGGAAAAGAGTCTGACGAGTTAGTATTGCAAGATATTGCCGCAGATGTCATTAATCAAATGGAAGACGAATTATTTGTAATCGGTTCAGGCTCAACGACTGCTTTTTTAATGGAAGAATTAACACTCGATAACACTTTGCTTGGTGTTGATCTGATTCAGCAACAATCACTAATTACGAGTGATGTTACTGAGTCAACGTTATGGCATCACCTTCAAGAAAATCAAGCCAATGGTATAAAACTAGTTATTACATTAATAGGTGGTCAAGGACATATTTTTGGTCGTGGAAATCAACAACTAAGTCCACGTATCATCAGAGCTATAGGCAAAGAAAATATTATTATTATTGCCACCAAAAATAAATTATCAGCGTTAGAATCAAGACCTTTAATAGCAGACACCGGTGATAATGAACTTGATCAAGAACTTTCAGGGTTTATGGAAATAACAACAGGATATAATGACCATGTTCTATATCCTGTGGCCAGCCCACAATAAACAAAAACTTAGATAGGAAAAGAGTTGTGCGTGTTACAAATTTAATTGAATTATATCAATATTTTGATGAGTTAGTTATGGAAGATGTCAATAGTGATATTTTATTCGCGAGTAGTTATATACGTGGTTTTATATCGCTAGTTTCATCCCAATTTGGTGATGAAACACAATTATTAACCATTGAGTTATTAAACTGTGTTAGTGAAGAGCTCAATAAATCTAAATCAGAGCTCACTCCACAAGATAATGTTATTGTTAATAATTACTGGTTAAACTTGCAAGAAAACATTTTAAATTAAACAAATAATAAAGCTGTACAGAATTTGATAGCTACTTGATAATAAGTTTTGAAACTGCTTCTTTAAGTTTAGTTAAAAATAACTCTGAAGTGATACTTTGATCTTTCATATCAAAGTTGTCAAAGAAGCTTGGTATTGAAAGCGATGCTTTTACTTCTCCTGCAAAGTACGGAGCAGAAGTCACTGCAGAATTTAATACGTTCGATGCACCTCCTGGACCTGGTGAAGTTGCTAATAAAACCATAGGTTTACTTTGAAACAGCTTTTGATCAATACGAGAAGTCCAGTCAAATAAATTTTTGTAAGCCGCGGTGTAAGAGCCATTATGTTCGGCATATGAAATAATAATAGCGTCTGCTGCACCTATTTTTTTATAAAATGATTGTGCTTCTTGAGGTTGTCCTAATAGTTCTTCTTTATCTTGACTAAATATTGGCATCTCATAATCATTAATGTCTAATAGCTCTACTTCAGCGCCTTCAATTAACGATGCAGCATAGCTTGCTAATTGCTTATTGATTGATTTTGAACTGCTGCTAGCAGCAAAGGCTAATACTTTCATAGGTTTCTCATTTTGTCTGTTGTTTTGTAAACTATGGGTAGTGTATATTAAACTTCAAATGTAATTAATACCTTTATAGTTGATAGACTATTTCCAAATGACTAATAATACTAAATTATTCGATGGTATCGTTATTTTTACCCAAGTTGTTAATTGCAGAGGTTTTTCTGCTGCCGCAGAAAAAACTGGCCATTCTACTTCTTATATCAGTAAAGAAATCAATAAACTTGAATCTCGCTTAGGTGTACGGTTATTAAATCGAACAACACGTTCGATAAGTTTAACGCCCGAAGGAGATGCATATTTTCAGCAATGCCAACAAATGGTTATAGATGCTGAACAGGCTTTAGGAGAGTTAGATCAAAACCAAGAGACGATTAAAGGTGTTTTAAAAATAAGTTGCCCTGTGAGTTTTGGGCTTAATTATATACAACCGATATTGTCTGATTTTCTCAAAAAATACCCATTAATGACTTTGGATATTGATTTTAATGACCGTCATGTTGATGTAGTACAAGATGGTTTTGATTTAGTGATCAGAGCGACACAAAATTTAGATGAATCAAGTTTGATTTGCCGCAAAATATTCCAATCTAAAGGGGTAACCGTTGCCTCAAGAGAATATTTGGAAAAACATGGCAGACCAACAAAACCAGAACAATTAGTTGATCATGACTGTTTATGTTATAGCAACCTTAAAACACCCAATAAATGGGACTATAGAACACTGAATAATAAACTTGTTTCAGTTGAGGTTAAACAAAAGCTTCTTTGTAATAGTGCTCAATTAGAGTTAGCGATGGCAATTGATGGTCATGGGGTAGTTCGTTTACCTGAATTTGCCCTAGAAGATTCTCTTAAAAAGCATAAATTAGAGGTGTTATTTCAGGACTATCAAGAAAAAACTATCGATGTTTATGTTGTGTACCCAAGTAGAAAACATTTATCACCAAAAATAAGATCATTTATTGATTTTATTGCTAGTGAACTACCTAATTAAGTGGTTACTTTTCGTTTAATTAAATCTCTAATAATGAAGCGGTTTGGTGATAAGTTAAAGAGCATTTCGTTGTTTATTGGGAATGGTACCCCTGTTAAATCTGATAAGAGTATTTCAGCTAGTAATGGCGCAGTACATAAGCCTCTAGCGCCTAAACCTGTCAGTAGATAAAGGTTTTTTATAATTGGCGCTTCTTGATAAAACCGCCAATTTTTATCTTTAGCTAAATGTGCGTATGTCGATTTATGCAATTGGATATTAGGCATTGCACCAACCATAGGTAAATGATCAGGTGTCATACACCTTAAGCGTGCTTTTCTGGTTAATATATCGTTCTTCTGCCATGAAGCAATATTCGAAGTAACATCAGGCAAACACTTTTTTAGCATTGTTAAATTATAGTGATCATCAATATCTCTTGGAACAGTATCAAAAGTATTTTTATCAAAAGTAGCTCCAATGCAATGGATACCTTTATTTTCAGGAGTCAAATACCCTTTATGACAAATAACAGTATTGAGCTGACTAATACTCTCATTGGTTTTCATTGAAGTAATTTGACCACGAACTGAGGTAAGTGGTAGTTGATTGATGGTAGATAAGTTAATAGATTCTGCTCCACCGCAAAAAACTACGACAGATGCATTAAAATTACCCTTATTAGTTTTTAATTGCCAACTATTATCTGTGTGCTGAGCAATGCTATCAACGGTTGTTGAAGTCTCAATACGTAAGCGATTAGTTTCCTTTGCTGCATTAAATAATTGTTCAACGAGCTCTTGAGGAGCTATCCAGCCAGATTTTGGAAAAAACAATCCACCATGTTCAAGAGGAATATTAGCGTGTTTACTTGCTTGAATTTTATCAACACTATGAATTAATTCTTTTGGCCATGTCTGATGTTTTTCAAATTCTTTTTGTCTTTTTTCTAGTGATTCTTTATAAGAGATTTCGAGTAAACCACACCAGTTATGACTAAATTTATAACCTTGTTGAGTGAGATCATTATAAAATTTTAAGGCAAAATCAAAAGCTTCTTTATAAAATAAACTAATATCATCTGCTTTTTGATGTATCAATGGAAATAATGCGCCTATAGCATTACTTGATGCGCCTTGGGCAACTTTTATATCTTTACAATAGAGTGTGACTTTTATGCCCTGTTTGGTTAATAGGTATGCTGCACATGCGGAAGCAATCCCACCACCGATTATACTTACATGCTGAGGTTTGGTGATAGTAGGGCGAAGCTGATAACCTTTACCTATAAGCATATTTTGTTGATATTTACCCGTTAAAATTTCATTTTTGCTACCATCATATTCTTTCTTTTCAAGGCGAAAACCAACTTTTTCTAATCCTCTTCGGATAAAACCTGCAATGGTAAACGTACTCATTGTAGCTTGTGGTTTTGACAGCCGAGCCATTTGTTCAAATAATGTGTCTTGCCACATTTCAGGGTTTCGAGCTGGAGAAAACCCATCTAAATACCATGCGTTAACTAAGCCTGTTGATTTTCGGGGGAGCTTTATCGCTTCAAAAGCTTGAGTTGAATCATCAAATAACAGTGTTAATTTTATTTGCTCATTAAAAAACGAGAATTCAACTTTATCACTTGGCTGCTCAGGATATTGTTCAATTAATTGTGCACTTTCTTCTGTTAAAGAATCTAAGCAACTTAACGCCTTTCTAAGCTGACTTTTTGTTAATGGATATTTTTCTGTGCTGATGAAGTGCAAAGGTGATAATTGATGATCTTGAGAAAGTTTAATATAAAGTTTTAAGGTTAATAAAAAATTCAAGCCAGTACCGAAACCAGTTTCTGCAATAGTGAACTCTTCTGTAGAATTGAGTATATATTCAGCAATTTCATTGCCCTTAATGAACACGTGCTCACTTTGTTGAGAACCTGATTCAGTGTCAAAATAAATGTCATCGAATTCTAAGGAGTAGGGAGAACCATCGTCTCTGAAAATTATTTTATTGATAGAGGTCACTTTATGGCCGATTTTATTAAATAGCACTATACACAACTGCTATTTTACCTATAATTCACTAACATTGTCATGGTTTGAATAAATGAGAGTACACGTGTACACTCAGCAGACCAGTTTCGGGGTAAAATTCTGTATGATATGCCCGATTTTATAAATTTTAGATGGTTAATTAAATGAAACGTGTAGTAATCACCGGATTAGGTATTGTATCAAGTATCGGTAATAACGCTGATGAAGTATTAACTTCATTAAAAGCTGGCCGTTCAGGTATTACAAAAGCTGAAAGCTTTGAAGAACAAGGTTTACGTAGTCAAGTGTGGGGTAAGCCAACACTTGAAACAAAAGAACATATCGATCGTAAAGCTTTTCGTTTTATGGGCGATGCTGCAGGTTATGCATACATTGCAATGGAGCAAGCTATTGCAGATGCGAAGTTAACAGATGAACAAGTGTCTGATATTCGTACAGGTATTGTTGCAGGGTCAGGTGGCGCTTCATCTGAGAATGTAGTTGCCACTACAGACACCTTACGTAATCGTGGTATTCGACGTGTAGGTCCTTATGCAGTACCTAAAACTATGGGTAGTACTGTTTCAGCATGTTTAGCGACACCATTTAAAATTAAAGGTGTTAATTACTCTATTAGTTCAGCATGTGCAACTAGTGCTCACTGTATTGGAAACGCTGCAGAACTTATTCAATTAGGCAAACAAGATATAGTATTTGCTGGTGGTGGTGAAGAAGTTCATTGGTCATTAGCAATGATGTTTGATGGTATGGGCGCTTTATCTGCAGGTCGTAACGATACACCTGAATTGGCTTCACGTACCTACGATGCAGACCGAGACGGTTTCGTTATTTCTGGCGGCGGCGGAATGGTTGTTGTTGAAGAACTAGAACATGCTTTAGCTCGTGGTGCTCATATTTATGCTGAGATTGTTGGTTACGGTGCAACGTCAGACGGTTTCGACATGGTAGCTCCTAGCGGTGAAGGTGCTGTTCGCTGTATGCAACAAGCGATGGTTGGAGTTGAAGGTAAAGTTGATTACTTAAATACTCACGGTACTTCTACGCCAGTAGGTGATGTGAAAGAGTTAGGTGCAATTCAAGAATTGTTTGGTAATGATTCACCTGCAATTAGTGCAACTAAAGCAATGACAGGCCACGCATTAGGTGCAGCCGGTGTTCACGAAGCTATATACTCATTATTAATGATGGAAAATAACTTTATTGCGCCATCAATCAATATTGATACTTTAGATGAACAAGCTGAAGGTTTAGATATTGTGACTGAAACGCGAGAAGCAGATTTAGACTTAGTGATGTCGAATAGTTTTGGTTTTGGCGGAACGAACGCAACATTAGTGATGAAGAAATATAAATAACGCTTAATTTATTCGTTATTAAATTAAGCCACTTTTAAAGTGGCTTTTTTGTTTTGAAAAGAAAATAACTAAAACATCAATAATAAGTATTAATTAAATGAACATTTTTTACGATGAAAATATGCCTTTTGCTGCTGAATTTTTTCAGGATATTGGTGATCTTACTCCTTTTTCAGGGCGAGAGTTATCAGCAGAGCAAGTTGAAAATGCAGACGTTTTACTAGTTCGGTCAATTACACAAGTTAATGAAACGTTATTAGCTTTAAATAAAAAATTGTCATTTGTTGGTACCGCAACTATTGGTTTCGATCATATTGATCGTGAGTATTTATCAAATAGAAATGTATCTTTTACTCCAGCTCCAGGATGTAATGCTATTTCTGTTGCTGAATATGTATTGTCATCTTTGGTTGTTCTCGCTGAACGTTATCAGCTCAAGCTACTTGATTTGACCGTTGGTATTATCGGAGCTGGAAATACAGGAAGTCGGTTAAGTGAAAAGTTAAAGGCACTAGGCATTAAGCATATTTTATGTGATCCGATATTGGCCAAATCATCAAACGATGATCGAAACTTTTCTTCATTAGAAGAAGTTTTAGCATGTGATGTGGTTTCATTACATGTGCCAAAAACTTTACAAGGTGATCATCCAACTTTCCACCTATTAAATGAGCAGCGTTTACAACAATTTACGCAAGATCAAATTTTGATCAATGCATGTCGTGGTGAAGTAATAGATAATCAAGCTTTGCTAAAATTAAAGCGGTCAGGGCATCAATTAAAAGTTGTTTTAGACGTTTGGGAAAATGAACCGAATATTTTGCATCAGTTAATTCCTTTTTGTGAAATTACTACCGCACATATTGCTGGTTATAGCTTAGAAGG
>JAGSHH010000111.1 GCA_023954655.1 Colwelliaceae bacterium | reverse complement strand
TCGGCGAATAGTAACATCAACTGTTCTGTCATTAGAGCGTAAATCACGACCAGTCATTTCTTTGATGAGCTGCTGACGGGTAACTATTTGTCCTGTATTTTCAATTAATAACCTTAACGCTCGATATTCACCGCGAGGAATTGAAATGATCTCACCCGTTGGGGATGTCATTTTACGAGAATTACCATCTAGCAGCCATTGGTTAAAACGAATAATGGCATTGTCAGATTCATTTTTGCTTTGAGATATTCTATTCAAAATATTTCGTGCGCGAATAGTTAATTCTCGCGGATTAAAAGGCTTAGTAAGATAATCGTCTGCACCAATCTCTAATCCTAAAATTTTATCAATATCGCTGTCTCTACCCGTTAAAAAAATTAGACCGAGTTCACTGTTATTGGTTAATTCTCTGGCAAGTAATAAACCATTTTTGCCAGGAAGATTGATGTCCATGATAACTAAATTAATTGTATTTTGTTGTAACTGTTTTTCCATGGCATCACCGTTCACTGCCTCTGAAACTGCATAACCTTCAGCTTCGAATAAGTTACGCAAATTAAATCGTGTAACATCTTCATCTTCTACAATAAGTATATGAGGTTTTTGCATGCTCAGTTTCCAGTTAAAAAATAATGATTGCGCTAATATTATTGTAGTATAGCAATGTTTTAGGTTACTTTTTATTTACATATGTTAATAACAGTAAGAATACATGTTATATAACCTCTATAAAAAAAACAATTACTACTTAGAGCTCTTTAAGGTTATTTTGTCATTGAAATAATTAAAGTAATTGCTCACTGATTGGAAAGTTAATTTCAAATGTTGCTCCTTTTTCAAGTTCACTATCTAAACGAATAGTACCTCCGAGAGCTTGAGTAACTAAATTGTAAACTAAATGTAAGCCTAAACCACTTCCACCTTCACCTCTTTTAGTAGTGGTAAAGGGTTCGAAAATTTTATCTTTAATCGAACTATCTATACCAATTCCATCATCTTTAAAAATGATGTTAAGTTGTTCACCAAGTTTCATTATGGTGATATTTATGGTCCCATAGTCTCTATTATCAAAGCCATGGATAATAGAATTTAAAATAAGGTTTATCATTACTTGGTTGATTGGCCCAGGCTTACTGACAACAATAAGATCTTCAGGGCAATGAAAGTTTATTTTATAGGGTGTGTTTTTTACTTGAGGAGCAAGTGTTAATAAAATTTCTTTTAAGAGTTCATCAAAATTGAACTGTCTAAAGTCTTCACTTGATTGATCAACAGCAACTTTTTTAAAGCTGGAAATAAGCTCTGCAGCTCTGTTTAAATTGCGATAGATAATGCCAACATTTTCCTGTCCTTCATTTAAGAAGCGTTTTAACTGGCTAGATTTTAGGGTTTTTTCATCAAACAAAGATTTAATTTCATCAAGCCTATCTGATAATAGTGTTGATGCAGTAACGCCTAGACCAATTGGAGTGTTTACTTCATGAGCAACGCCTGCAACCATATCTCCTAATGAAGCCATCTTTTCACTTTCAACTAATTGACCTTGAAATTGATGTAGTTTTTCTAGAGTCGATAATAGCTCTTGGTTTGAGTCTTTTAATGCTGCAGTTCTTTTATTTACTTTATCTTCAAGCTCAATATTCAACATTAAACTTTGTTGTTCTGCTACCCCTAATTGAGTAATGTGGCGTTCAGTTCTTCCTAATAAGTTATTGATGCTTTTTGCTAAAATATCAGCTTCTTTAAAAGGCATGGTTTTAACTCTTACAGAGTAATCTTTGGTCTGAGAGATATGTAAGATATCAGCGTTAATCTCTCTTAATGGTGCTGTGAAAATATTTTCTAATCTAAAGCTAATGAAAATAACGGAGGAAAGTAAAACGAAAAAGACAACAATCAATAAAATAATTATGTGTGTGCTAAACGTTAGACCAGAATGAATATCTAATTGAATAAAAGCATAACCTATTTTTTTACCATTAATCTCCATAGGAGCAAGATATTTAACTATGTCATTTTCAAAATGAGGAGATGAATATAAGGCTATTTCTTGGTTTGAGATTCTATTTGAATTATTCAAGTTAGAATCACTCATTTTATTAAAATTATAACTAGCGAAAATGCTATATTTATCGGGGGATTGTTTATAAATATCAATGTATTGAATTGAAGTTAAAGGTTTTAAATTATCTAATTTTGTTTTAAGCGAACTTATATCATCATTTTGCATGTCAGGTATGCTTAATCGAGCTATATAATTGCCCCAATTAATAATGTTTTGCTCGTATTGCTGTTTTGATTCATTTAGAAATGTATTGGCAATATAATAAATAGCTAATGAAACAAAAATAAAAACAAAGCCTAGTACGGTGATCAAAATAGAACGGCGGATTGAGCTTATTTTATTGGTTGTTTGCATATTTATTAATTTAAGGTTTATAACTGCTATTTAAATAATTATTGATAACTTAACAGATTTCAACTTTTGTTACAGAATTATGTAACAATATCGCGAGTTAGTGCCGTAATCTAGCTTGATAAATAGTAAAGCCTTGTTTAATACAAATCTTTTCAGTTTTGCCTATCGAATGTTCTATTATTGGTTGGTATTTAAGAAAGCTATTCGCAACAATGGTAAGTTGTCCTTGTTTATGTATATGTTCCTTTATACCAGCTAGAAATTTCTCCGTAGCAGCATAATGGGTTTTTATGCCTTGATGAAAAGGAGGGTTGGAAATAACATATTGATATTTATTACTAATATTCGATAAACTATTAGTTGCAATTATTTCTCCTGATAAATTATTAATTGCTAATGTCTTTTCAGATGAAGCTAAAGCTAATGCACTTACATCTGCTAACGTTAATGTGGAATTTTTATTATTTAACCCTATGAAGCAAGCAATTACACCAGCACCACAACCAAAATCTAGCACTTCTCCATAAATATCATCAGATAAATTTTCCAATAATATTTGACTGCCAACGTCGAGCTTGGCTTGACTAAATACACCGGGTAAAGCAGCAACTTTAAACGTTTTGTTATTTATGTTTACATGATAATAATGAAACCAATCTTCAATATTAAAAGCTACATGATGATTAGAAAGTTGTGTTTCAAATAAGATGCAATGACGTGCAGAGTCAACTTTTTCACAAAAAATAGTTTGTTCTTTAACTAATTTACTTACAGATTTTATTCCGCTTTTATTTTCACCAATAATTAAAATTTTACTGTTTTCAGTGGTATGAGAAGCTAACATTGCCAATGTATATGACAGTTCTTTTTTACTTTTTGGGAAGTTAATAATGACTAAATCATGTATTTGCTCTGATTGATATTGGGCAGAGAAGATACATTGATTATTAATGTTTTTTTTGTGTAGTTGATGCAATTCATAATTATTGTCGTAAAAAGTAATGTCACAATTAGTATTTAAATCACATAAGCGTTGTGATAATTCATCATCTGGCATATTTATTAATAAAGGAAAATTTGCTTTCAGCAGTTCATCGTTTCGTAATAGAACTTGGCTTAAATTACTTAAATACATTGAGTTACCTAAATGAAAATCTTACAAAATATAGTAAGTGTTTCATGGTTAAATTATGTCATAATATCCCGATATTCTACGCGATGTTGTTGTTTTCACCAATAAAACAACGTTTTTCATTTTATTATTTTTTAGAAATGATATTGCATGCTGTAAATCAAAAGGAAATGAAATTATTTCTAAGTTTTTGACAAAAATAAAAGCGGCTTGGCTTAGAAGTCACTTTAGAGAATTTTTTTTATCATTTAAGCATTTACATTGGCCAAATTTATTTTCAGATAAGCCGATAGTTGAAGTGTATCTGGCGTTGAATGATCCCCATAGCTTTATGCTTGTTCAGGTACTTGCTGATATTGAAGAACGATTTAGCATTAGATTAAAACTATACCTGATTTATGAAGCTGTTCCTGGTGTTACGGTTGATCCTAAGTTAATGAGAGAATGGGCGCTTAAAGATGCTAATTTTTTAGCTCAGCAATATGACTTGAAAAGTATTGCCAATTTTCCATCGGAAAAAGCATTATTAACGGGACAACAGCTTTGGCAATTAAGCCCTAAAACAACAACTAGTGCTTTGGAGATATTTAATAAAACTTGGTTTGACCAATTTGATGAATATTACAACACCTCAACACCCGTGATAAATTTTCAAATTAAAAATCAACAACGACTTATTAGAAAAGGACATTATCTTCCCGCGGCATTATTTTTTGCTGGTGATTGGTTTATTGGTATTGATCGGTTGTCATATCTTGAGCTTAAATTAACAAAGCTGACTCTAAATACAACAGAAGAAACCAGTAAATACACTGCAAACTTCCTTACAGATATTCATCAAGAGAATAAATATATAGTAGAGGATTGTATTCAAAATGATAATCAAACAGCTTGTGAAGTTTATGTCTCATTGAGAAGCCCTTATTCATATTTAGGTTTTGTTAAAGCAAAACAGTTGAGCCATAAATTCCAAGTTCCTTTAGTGATTAAGCCTATTTTACCTATGGTGATGCGTGGTTTAAATGTACCCTTAAATAAAATGCGCTATACCTATACGGATGCTTTTAGAGAAGCAAAATTTGCTCATATTCCTTTTAGTACATTTAATGATCCTATCGGTAAAGGAATAATAAATTGTTATCAAATTTTCAGCTATGCTGAATACCAAAATAAAGCAGTAGAATTTATATCAGCGGCTTTTGAAGCCATATATTTAAAAAACCTCGATGTGACACAACAACAGGTTATAAAACAAATTTGCCAAGACATTGAACTCGACTATTTACAAGCATTAGAATACGCAAAAGAACATGACTGGCAGCAATGGTCGGATATTCATCAAGCAGAACTTGAACATTTAGGATTTTGGGGAGTGCCATGTTTTAAATATGGAGATACATATTGTTGGGGGCAAGACCGTCTTGTTCAAATAGAAGAAGCGATGCGAACAAAACAATAGTTCAATATTTATCAAAGCTTTCATCTATCATTGGTAAACATTTTTATCGAATAATCAGTTTCTAATTTTCACATAAATACCTTTCAAGCCCACGAATATTATTAATCATACATAATAAATAAGGACAAAATAATTAATGGTAACATCGCTGATTCTTATCCTCCTTAAAACTACTAATGCTACTGTTGATTCAATTTAGAATAAATGTTCTAATACTCCTGTCCCTTATTTAAGTTAACTTGCTTCTAGAAAATTAGTGAGTTATCCCAAAAGGGCCAGAAGAGGAGCGTTAACTAGGTAATTATCATGAAGAGATCAAACTCTAATGATTGATAATGATGGAGATTAACGCCGAGATAATTATATTTTTGATGATTTAATTGTCGGTTGTTTAGGTTGAATCCTAACAATTGTCACCTATTTTTTAAGTATCACAAGATACTGAAAATAATAATGGTGGAGAGCTTCTGGCCTTTGTAAGCCTCTCTTCATTTATATTGAGGCTATGCAAACGCCTTAAAGTTCTCCGAACAATACGAGTTCGAGAGAAATGAATAAAACAAATCAGGCTTTTCGAAGCCAAACTATACCTAGCATACCAATACCAAGACAAACGGTAGAAAATACTCAATTGTGGACTGCGCTCGTCACTCCAATGTTACCTAATGGTGATGTTGATTTTGTTAATCTAGAAAAACTTGCTAAACAACAAGCTGATGCGGGAAACGGTATTACCCTGCTAGGGAGTACTGGCGAAGGTTTGGCGCTAACACCTAATGAACAAATAGCCATTGTTAAATTTGTCTGTCAGCTATCTTTAAGTGTACCAATTATGGTATCTGTAGGCGGTTACAATCTACCTACACAGTTATCTTGGATTGAACAATGTAATAGATTGGCTGTTTCTGCCTATTTATTGACTTCACCCATTTACACAAAGCCTGGTGTTGTTGGTCTGACACAGTGGTTTAATGCATTGCTTGAACAAGCAAATCTACCATGTATGGTCTATAACGTCCCCTCAAGAAGTGGCATAGATATACCTTTAGCTGTCATGGAAAATATTCAACATCATCAAAACTGTTGGGCGATGAAAGAGGCCAGCGGTGATTTAAATACTTTTTTATCTTTTACTCAACACTGTCCCGAACTGGCAATTTATAGTGGTGAAGATGCAATGATGCCCTATTTATCTAGTGCAGGTGTTAAAGGTTTGGTATCTGTTGCCGCAAATGTATGGCCAGCGGCTACAAAGCGATATGTTGAAATGGCATTAGCGTGTGAGCTTCAAAGCTTATTTCCTGTATGGAAAAATGCAGTTGAAGCCCTTTTTCAAGTTGCTAGTCCAATTCCAGTGAAAGTAATTATGCACCTTACTAATTTGCTTAATTACCCAACTTTAAGAGCCCCTCTAACAGAATATGAAATAACAGAGAATCCATTAGCATTGAAAAAACTAATGGCTGCAGATATTGAAATTAAACAATGGCTTTATCAAGCCAAAAACATATAAACCAAAAAATCATTGGAGTTAAGTAGTAATGAATTGGCAAGATACTTTAGAGCAGTTAGAAGCAGGTACTATTCGTGCAGCAAATCAAGATGAATGTGGGAATTGGCATGCAAATGTAACTGCCAAAGAGGCGATATTAGCTGCTTTTAAAGCAGGTGAAAATGTAGAATTCGATGGAATATATAAAGGCTTTGTTGATAAAAACAACTTACCTGCTCGTGAATTTACCGTTGAAAATGGTGTTCGATTAGTGCCAGGAGGATCGTCTGTTCGTCGTGGAGCTCATGTTGCTCCAGGAGTTATTATTATGCCGCCAGCATATATAAATGTCGGTGCTTTTGTTGATAGCGGCACTATGGTCGATAGCCATGCACTTATTGGCTCTTGCGCCCAAGTTGGTAAAAATGTGCATGTTTCTGCTGCCGTACAAATTGGTGGTGTATTAGAACCAGTTGGCGCAAGCCCTGTTATTATTGAAGATGATGCTTTTTTAAGTGCAGGTGTAGTTATTGTTGAAGGGATAGTGGTGAAAAAAGGCGCGGTTTTAGCTCCAGGCGTTTCTTTATCAGCTTCTGTACCTGTATATGATTGTGTTAATCAAGTGATGCTTGAAAAAGGTGCTGATATACCTGAGCGTGCTGTTGTTGTTCCTGGTACTCGTCCTGTTAAAGGCGAATGGGCAGAATCACAAGGTTTGAATATGGCTTGTGCATTGATTGTTAAGTATCGTGATGAAAAAAGTAATGCTTCTTTAGAGTTAGAATCTCTCTTACGTTAATTGAATTAAAAACAGTAAATCATTTTTGAGTAGAAAATATGAGTTTCAATACCAACAATAATATTCCTGTGTGGCTTGAGCCTTTTAAAACCGATGAGTTATTTCAGTCGAGTTTGTTAGCTCACACACCAAGAAATGAGCACGAACAAGCTTATTTTGTTTATCACTTAGATTCTTTAAAAGAGCACTTAGAAGAGCTGCAAAAGCAAGATGTGATCAAGTTGTGGTTTGCTGTTAAAGCAAATCCTTTATCAAGCATTATTCAAACACTTGATAGTGCTGACTTTAATTTTGATGTTGCAAGTTCTGGTGAGTTGGGTCAGGTGCTAAAACAGGGTATTAGTTGCGATAGAATCTTAAATACAGGACCTGCTAAGTCGAAAATGCAATTAACTGAATTTGTTCAACAAGGCGTTAATACTTTTGTCGTTGAAAGTATTAATCAACTTAATTGGTTAAATGAAGTTGCTAAAGAGCAGGAAGTAAAACCACAAGTTTTATTGCGCGTACAGTTGCAATGGCCTGACGGAGAGAAAAATCCATTAGGTGGAAATAGCTTAACGCCATTTGGGTTATCAGTTGAAGAGTGGCAAAGTATTCATGTAGATAGCTTTCCAGCATTAAATCTTTGTGGACTGCATATTTTTCAATGGGGCAATATGCTCAGCAATGAAAAAATGTACTCATTATGGCAACAAATGGTTGAACCGTTAGTGGATTTAGCAAATTCCATAGGTATGACACTGAAAGTTCTCGATTTAGGTGGTGGCTTAGGCATTGATTATTTAGAGCAAGATCAAAAGTTGTCTTGGCAGCAAATTCTTAGCGATCTAGCAAAAATTAAAACACAGGCGAATGTGGAAGAGTTATGGCTTGAACTTGGGCGTTATGCGGTTGCAGAATGTGGTTATTATGTAGTACCGGTTGTTGACCGAAAACTCAATTATCAGCAAGAGCAGTTGGTATTAGCTGCGGGTATTAATCATTTGCTTCGTCCTGCAATTACAGATCAACCTTTTCCTGTGAGATCATTGCGAGATTCGAGTGCTCCAAATCAATTTTTTGATATTCATGGGCCTTTGTGTACCAGTATGGACAAGTTAGGACATTTAGCTTTGCCAAATGACGTTGAAGTGGGTGATCAGCTTATTTTTGGTTATGCAGGTGCATATGGTTTTACTGAAAGTATGCCATTTTTTCTCTGTCACCAAATTGCTGCCGAGTATACTTTTAGTCAAGGAAAATTAAATGAAGTTAGAGCTGCGCAATCAGCTGAATGGTATTTACGATAAGTTAACTTTGTTGCTACTAACTCCCTATTTACAAAGTTCTATAAGTAACTTTGATAGTTAAATAATTATATAAAGAAGAGCAAATATAAAATATGACGCAATTTTCAAAAGAGGTTATGCACGTTGGTGAAATGGCAAGTGGAGCTGCTTTAACCGTACCTGTCTATCGTTTAAAAGGCAATGATAATGGTCCAAGTGTTTATATTCAGGCGAATATGCATGGGGCAGAAGTTCAAGGTAATGCCGTAATTTTTCAATTGCTTGAGTTATTGAAAAATACCAAGTTAAAAGGTGATATTACTTTAGTGCCATATGCTAATCCTGTTGGTTGTAATCATAAAAATGGTGAATATACCCTTGGTCGATTTGATCCAATAACAGGGGTTAATTGGAATCGAATGTATCACTTTGATGAAAGTATTATTAAGCCTTTTGTACGTGAAAGCATTGGTAAAGATGACAAAACCATTGAAGATAATTTCAAAGCTTTGATGATCAATAGCATTGAAGAAAAGCTGGATCATAATATCTTTGGTTTAACGACAGGCCAACGTATTGCTTATCAATTACAGCGATTAGCTCATAAAGCGGATTTAGTGTTAGATCTTCATACAGGGCCAATTTCGAGCAAACATTTATATTGTCCAGAATATGCTAAAGAAAGTGCACAGTATTTTGATATTCCGCATACATTATTAATTCCAAATGATTTTGATGGAGCCTTAGATGAATCAACTTTCTGCCCATGGTGGAAATTACAAGAGGCTTTTTCTGATTTAGGAATAGAGTTTTCAATTAGTTCACAAAGTCTAAATAAAGAAAGCTTTACAGTTGAGTTAGGCTCTCAAGAACAAATTGATTTAGATGTGGCGTTAGAAGATGCTAAAAGTATTTTAAACTATTTACAGTATAAAGGTGTTATTGATACTACGGAGTATAAGCCAAAGAAAATGACGCGTTATGGCTGTTATTTAAAAGACTATAAAGCGTTTTATTCACCTATGGGAGGAATGGTTGATTATTTGGCCGAGTTTGGTACACCATTAAAAGCCGGAGAGCCTTTAGCTCGTATTTTACGAATGGACAATTATGGCGACGGGGATCCTCTTCATTATGTTTCACTTGACCATGAAGTACTTCCTATTTTACATTTTGCTTCAGCAAGTGTTAATCAAGGAACTGAACTCTATAAAGTTTTTACAAAATTTTTTACTTTGTAAAATTTTTTCAAGTTCACAATAAGAAAAAGTGTTTCTTTTTTGATCAAATCAATTCTACATCTAAGGTTTCAGCTAAACGACGTCGATAATGATTGAGTTCGGCATAAGGGCGCAAGTTGGCAATAAGCGCACGGATGAGTGTATTGTTTAACTCAGTCTTCGTTAATTCAGTTTCTATTAAATTAACCGTTTCAACCGCTGATTTTTTCTGTTGGTCGTTTAAGTCTGTTAGATGGTTTTTTATGTTGTCTAAAATATCAATAGCCTTCTGTCGCTGAAGATTATCAAGATCAACATTTTGAGTTAAAGGAAAGTTATCTTTAGTGATAAGAGGTGATAAATTAGATTTTTCTAATGCTTTTATTGTGTTATCGACAAAAAATGAGATTAGATTTGCACAACGTTTGATAGAAAAATTAGCATCATCAAGGGTTAAATAAATCGCATATTCTTGGAGTAATCCGTTTACCAATGAAACGATATCGTAAACCCAGGGCGAAATGGATTCACCATAAGCTTTTATGATGACTTTTTGCTGTGATAAATGATAATTAATTCTACATTCTTGTATTACTGCCATTATATCTGCGTCCATGATGATTAATTCGTCAGTTAAAAACATCTGGATAAATGACCGTTCATTCAATACTTCTTGAAACTCACAAATTAAATATTGCTCTAAAAATTCCTCACTTTTTGTTTTATTAGTAGAAAGTAAATCGTTAACAGCTTGTTGACTCCTTTCGTCAGATTGAATAAATAGTGCTTTTACTATATCGAGCTTACTTGTGAAATAAGAATATACTGAGCCTTTTGCGATACCTGACTCTTCTGCTATGCCAGCTACGGTAGTACCTCTAAACCCTCTTTCAATAAATAATGATTTAGCTGTTACAAGAATAAGCTCTCGCTTAGTTGACGGTATATTAGTCATAAAACCACTCTTAAAAGGAAAAAAAATATTGCCTATTTCTCATATTGTGACACAAATTGAATTAATGACCAACAAGTCATTTGA
>JAGSHH010000081.1 GCA_023954655.1 Colwelliaceae bacterium | reverse complement strand
TTTCCAGCATCATCACTATATGCCGACATTAATTCGCGTTTTTGATCTACTTCGATTAATTGAATGTGTGGATTATTCAATAAGCCTTTTACACTCTCTAAATCTTTTCCTGCAAATGATGCAGCAATAAAGCCATTACCATCTACTTTTACATTACCACCTAATTGTTTAGCTAATGCTTTTACAACGCCTTTTTTACTATTATCAACTTGAATGATAAATCTATCATCAGCAGCTTGTGCACTTAATACTGTTGAAATAGCTACAGCAACTAATGAACCTGCAAATTTTGAAACTTTCATAAATCTCTCCGCTTAAGGGTGATGTAATTATAATTATTGTCTATTGAATTCCCTTCAATCTTCTATTGAACTACTTATTAAATGAAGTTCTTGCATTGATATTACCTATTCAAAAATTATCCCCTAGCAAAATAACGACAACTTTTCATACAAAAACGACACATCATACCTTTTTACTTATTTATCAATAAATTAAATATTTCATTTTATTTCATAAGGACGTAATACTGACAAAAATAGTCGGTTTTTTGCTAGTTCAAAATTATGTTTAACCACATGATATTGAGCGTTGAAATATTTCAATGAACAAATAATAAACATAATGTTATCCGCATGGGGAAATGCTTATCGGATAATCAATACAATGGAGTTACCATTTAATGAAAAATAATAATAAATATTTGTTAAGCACTTTAGCTTTAGCAATGGTTTCTGCGACTAGCTACTCAGCAACTGTTCAAGCAGCAACAATTAAAAACATAGAAAAAAACAAATCGGGTTCATCTTCACAGGTTTCCTTTGCACAATGGCGTGAAAATGAAAAGTTAAGTAAACACGATTATACCGACCAATTAATTATTCAATTTAAAGATAAAAATCACGGTCATTCAATACCACCAGGATTGGCAAAAAAAGTAGGGTTGGACTTAAAACATGTTAAGCAATTAAAAAGTGGTCAACACATTATTTCAATTAGTGAATTAAAACATGTAAAAGACCTTGAAAAATTTATTGCTAAAATAAGAAAACATCCATCTGTAGAAAGTGTTGAAGCAAATTATCGCCGTTTTCTTTTTTCACAAAATCAGCCGTGGGGGATTGCAAATACTCAGTCAGATTTAATTGCAGATACTGATGCGTCAAATATGACAGTCTGTATTATCGATTCAGGTTATCAACAATCAAACCCTGACTTAAATGCCAATAATACAACAGGTACAAACAACTCCGGTACTGGGAATTGGTACCAAGCAGGTGGATCGCATGGTACGCACGTTGCTGGAACCATAGCTGCAGTGAACAATGCTGAAGGTGTAGTAGGTGTTATGCCAAACACCAATGTGAACCTTCATATAGTCAAAGTTTTTAATGAAAGTGGCTGGGGTTATTCTGGTGATTTATCTGACGCAGTTAATACCTGTGTAAATAATGGAGCCAATGTCGTAAACATGAGTTTAGGTGGTTCAGGCTCAACAAACCCAGAAAAAAACGCATTACAAGCTGCGACAGATGCTGGTGTTTTATTGGTTGCTGCATCAGGAAATGATGGTAATTCAACATTATCTTACCCGGCTTCATATGATTCTGTTATGGCTGTAGGAGCGGTTGATCAAAATGGTCAGCATGCGGAATTCTCACAATATACCAGCCAAGTTGAAATAGCTGCACCAGGTGAAGCTATTTTATCTACCGTTGCAGGAGATGGTAGATTAGGCTATATCAACATAGGTTCTTCGACTTACGGCAATGATCATGTCGTTCCTCAAACTCGTTATGTTGAAAGTGGTGGTAATTACTCCATCAACAACGTTAATGGCACTGCACAGGGAATTTTAGCAAGCTGTACTGTATCAGGCAGTAGCTATAGCTGTAGTAGTAATGTTAGCGGAAATATATGTTTAGCGGAAAGAAATGGTAATCAAATAGGCAGTAGCTACCCTGAAATCAACCCAGCTAAAGCTTGTACAGATGCTGGTGCAGCTGGTGTGATTGTTTATAGTGATAGTGACCGTCCTGGATTACAAAACCCATTTTTAGTTGATGCTACAAGTGCTGTTAGTGTACCTACTGTTTCAGTTAATCGCTCATTAGGACAACAATTAAACTCTCAGCTAGGTAGCAATGTAACGTTAACTATCGATAGCAACCAAGATTATGCTTATTACAACGGTACATCGATGGCAACTCCTCATGTCGCCGGCGTTGCAGCACTTGTGTGGAGTAATAACCCTGATTGTACGTCGACTCAAGTGAGAGACGCTTTGAAATCGACAGCAATTGATCTTGAAAATGCTGGACGTGACGACAAAACAGGGTACGGTTTAGTGCAAGCAAAAGCGGCTTCAGATTCATTATCAACTAGTTGTAATTCTACTCCACCTCCAGCAGGTAATACTCTAGAGAATAACATTGCAAAAACTGGGTTGAGTGCTAATTCAGGACAAGAATTATCATTTACAATGGAAGTTCCTGCAAATGCAACCGACTTAACATTTGATATGTCAGGCGGTACAGGAGATGCTGACTTATATGTTAAGTTTGGTTCAGCTCCAACAACCAACTCTTATGATTGTCGTCCTTACAAAAATGGCAATACTGAGAGTTGTCCTATTGCTTCAGCACAAACTGGTACTTACTATGTGAAAGTTATTGCTTATTCAAACTTTTCAGATGTTTCATTAACAGGTAGCTTCACCGATAACTCAGGTGGTGGCTCTGGTGGTGCAACAGGTGGAAGTGCAAATGTAAGTGATATAAGTATTAGTCGACGTGCTTGGAAATACTATACAATAGACGTTCCTGCGGGTATGGCAACATTAGATTTTAACATTAGTGGTGGCTCTGGTGATGCTGACCTTTATATAAGAAAAGGTGCTCAACCAACTTCATCGACTTATGACTGTCGTCCATATAAAAATGGCAATACAGAGTCTTGTTCATTTACTAACCCAACAGCAGATACATGGCACATAGGAATCTATGGTTACTCTGCAGTTTCAGGCTTAGCATTAGATGTAGTTTATAATCCATAAATAAACTTAAATAATGAAATACAAAAAAGCCAACTTACTTAAGTTGGCTTTTTATTATTATTAATAGAATCTCGAACTACATATTTGGATAATTTGGTCCACCAGTACCTTCTGGAGTAACCCAAGTAATGTTTTGACTAGGATCTTTAATATCGCACGTTTTACAATGTATACAGTTTTGAGAGTTAATTACAAACTTTTCACCATCTTCCGTTTGTTCTACTTCATATACCCCAGCTGGACAATATAACTGTGCAGGTTCACCATATTTAGACATATTTACTTTTAACGGGATTGAAGCATCAGCTAATTTTAAGTGACACGGTTGCTCTTCTTCGTGATTTGTATTTGATAAAAATACCGAAGATAATTTATCAAAACTTAATACATTATCAGGTTTTGGATAACTTATCTTTGCAACTTCTGAAGCGAGCTTAAGCTGATCATGATCAACTGAGTCATCTTTAAAGTTAAAAGGTAGCTTACCACCAAAGAAATTTTGATCGATCGTGTTATATGCGCCACCAATAATAGTACCAAACTTATGCATAGCAGGACCAAAATTACGGGTATTGTATAACTCTTCATATAACCATGAACTTTGATAAGCCTCAGTAAAAGAAGTTAAATCCTTACCGCCCTTCTCTTCTTTAGATTCTTCAGAAGACGACAAAACTTCAAAGATAGATTCTGCAGCTAACATACCCGACTTCATAGCAGTATGATTACCTTTAATTTTTGCAAAATTAATGGTGCCTGCATCACAACCAACTAAAACCGCACCTGGCATAGTCATTTTAGGTAAAGAATTAAAGCCACCTTTTGCCATAGCTCTTGCACCGTATGAAACACGTTTGCCACCTTCTAAATATTGAGCAATTTTAGGGTGATGTTTATAACGCTGAAATTCATCAAAAGGGCTTAAATGTGGGTTACTGTAATTTAAATCTACAATCAAACCGACAAACACTTGATTGTTTTCTGCATGATATAAATAACCACCACCATTAGTATCTTTATCTAAAGGCCAGCCTGCGGTGTGAACGACTAAACCCTCTTGATGATTCTCAGGTGCTATATCCCAAATTTCTTTAAAACCAATACCATAGTGTTGAGGTGATTTGCCACTGTCTAAATTAAATTTAGCTATCAATTCTTTACCTAAATGGCCTCTACAGCCTTCTGCAAACACTGTGTATTTAGCTTTAAGTTCCATACCTGGCTCAAAAGAAGGCTTTTGATTACCTTCAGCATCTAACCCCATATCACCAGTAATAATACCGCCAACGCTGCCATCCTCATTATAAATAACTTCTTGAGCAGGGAAACCAGGAAAAATCTCAACACCTAATTGCTCGGCTTGTTCGGCTAACCAACGACACATATTGCCCATACTCGCAATATAATTGCCGTCATTATGCATTGTTTTAGGTACACCAAAGCTTGGTAGTTTTATCGCACTCTCTTGACCATTAAGTAAATAAATATCATCGCCCGTGACTTTAGTATTTAAAGGAGCACCTTTTTCTTGCCATTCAGGAAAGAGTTCATTTAAAGCACGCGGTTCAAAAACTGCGCCAGAGAGAATATGTGCGCCAACTTCAGAGCCTTTCTCAACAACACAAACCATTAACTCTTGTTCTTTTTCTTGTGCTAATTGCATTAATCGACATGCTGTAGATAAACCAGATGGCCCTGCACCAACGATCACTACGTCAAATTCCATTGATTCGCGTTCCATAATTTCTCCCAAAATTGTTTCACTATTGAATTTCAAACACACGTTTGATTTTCAAACACCTGTTTGATAATATCATACCAATAGAATTTTCGTCAGTAAATACTATGCTTAAAATGAGTAATTACTGACATAAAGCAAATTTGCTCATTTTGATTAAAAGTTACGTTGACGCAAACGTTATCTAACAGTAATCTTTGAGCCAATATAATAAGTCTAGTCTAATATTTGAAAGAGATATGAACCCTAGTCTAATAACACAACAAGCATAAAATTAGAGGCAACGATGAAAGTATTAGTCCCCATCAAACGTGTCATCGACTATAACGTAAAAGTTCGCGTAAAAGCTGACAATACGAATGTTGATTTAGCCAATGTAAAAATGGCAATTAATCCATTTTGTGAAATAGCAGTAGAAGAAGCTGTTAGATTAAAAGAAGCCGGTACAGCAACAGAAGTTATTGCAGTATCAATTGGCGATAAATCTTGCCAAGAACAATTACGTACAGCTTTAGCATTAGGAGCAGATCGTGCAATTCAAATAGATACCGATCAAAACCTTGATTCGTTAAATGTTGCTAAATTATTGCAGAAAGTGGTTGAAGAAGAACAGCCACAATTAGTTATTTTAGGTAAACAATCAATTGATAGTGACAACAATCAAACAGGTCAAATGCTTGCTGCATTAACTGGCTTGGCTCAAGGTACTTTTGCTTCTGAAGTAAAAGTAGAAGGCGATAAAGTAAATGTAACTCGCGAGGTAGATGGCGGTTTACAAACAGTAGCACTTAATTTACCTGCAATTGTTACGACTGATTTACGTTTAAATGAACCTCGTTATGCATCGTTACCTAATATAATGAAAGCCAAACGTAAACCTTTAGATGTTAAATCTGCTGCAGATTTTGGTATTGATTTATCTCCACGTTCAACATTATTAAAAGTTACCCCTCCTTCTGAACGTCAAGCGGGTATTGTGGTAGAAACAGTTGATGAATTAGTAGAAAAATTAAAAAATGAAGCGAAGGTGATCTCATGAGTATTTTAGTATTTGCAGAGCACGACAATAGTGAATTAAAAGCGGATACATTAAAAACTGTTGCAGCGGCTCAAGCGATTGGTGGTGATATTCATTTGTTAGTTGCAGGTTCAAACTGTGCAGCAGTTGCTGAACAAGCAGCTAAAGTAAATGGAATAAGCAAAGTATTAATTGCAGATAATGCCGCTTATGAGTATCAACTTGCTGAAAACGTAAGTTTATTAGTAACTGAGTTAGCATCAGATTATGAACACATTATTGCAACAGCATTAACTACAGGCAAAAACTTTATGCCACGTGTTGCTGCATTATTAGATGTTGCTCAAATATCTGACATTATTGGTGTTGAGTCAGCTGATACTTTTGTTCGTCCTATTTATGCGGGTAATGCGATTGCAACAGTACAAAGCTTAGACAGTAAAAAGGTGATCACTGTACGTTCTACTGGTTTTGATGCAGTAGCAACTGATGGTAACGCTGAAGTAGTTTCTTTAGATAATGCAACTGATGCTGGAACTTCTGCCCATGTAAGCGATGAATTAACAGTATCTGAGCGACCTGATTTAGGTGCTGCAGGTGTGGTTATCTCTGGTGGTCGTGGTATGCAAAATGGTGATAACTTTAAGTTGCTCGATGGTATTGCCGATAAACTTGGAGCAGCTATTGGTGCTTCACGTGCTGCCGTTGATGCAGGTTTTGTTGCCAACGATATGCAAGTAGGTCAAACAGGTAAAATTGTTGCTCCAGATTTATATATTGCAGTAGGTATTTCGGGTGCGATTCAGCATTTAGCTGGTATGAAAGACTCAAAAGTTATCGTTGCAATAAACAAAGATGCTGAAGCACCAATTTTTCAAGTTGCTGATTATGGCATTGTTGGTGATTTATTTGATGTATTACCAGAGCTTGAAAGTAAATTGTAAGCTCACTTTAATATTCAATTATTAACTAAAAGCCAGTTATTTTAATAACTGGCTTTTTTAATATCAAACATATCTTAAGTTTAGTTCTGGTTATTTAAAATGTGCGGCTAATGCTTCACTGCCACCTATCAAAACACCATCAATAAAAACCTGTGGGACTGTATCTGCATTTGCAACAGCTCTTAATGTAGATAGGCTTGCTTCTTGGCCAATTTCAATTGATTCAAATTTTAGACCTTTTTCGCTTAGTAATGCTTTTGCTTTTTTACAATATGGACAATCTGGTTTGCTAAATACGGTTATAGCTTGTGATTGTGCAGCGTTAGGATTGATATAACTTAGCATTGTATCAGCATCTGACACTTCAAACGGGTCACCTTCAACTTCGGGTTCAATAAACATTTTTTCAATAACACCATTTTTGACCAGCATAGCGTATCGCCAGCTACGTTTTCCAAAACCAATTGCTGATTTATCTACTAGCATGCCCATTGCATCTGAAAAATCACCATTACCATCTGGAATAAAACTTATTTGTTCTGCATGTTGATTTTCAGCCCAAGCATTCATAACAAAAGTATCATTAACTGATAAGCAGATAATTTCATCAACACCGTTTTCAAAAAAGGTTTCCGCTAATTCATTATATCTTGGTAAATGTGTAGACGAACAAGTCGGAGTAAAAGCTCCTGGTAAAGCAAAAACAATGACAGTTTTGTCATTAAAGATATTTTCAGTTGTACGCTTTATCCATTGATCGTTCTCAATAATAGGAAAGCTTACATGTGGGATATTTTGTCCTTCAATATTTTTTAACATAATTATCTCTTTAGTTGGTTCAGTTATTTTGCTTGAAGAGATTATGTAACAATAACCACCATAGATATAATCGTTATTATTTATGATTACAATAGTTAAATCCTATCACCAAACAAATGAACAATAACTTTTTATTATCATTTTCATAACAATTCTTTTGGAATCACTTCTTAATCGGTATTTTTTTTATCAAGTATTTACTATAATTCAGTTAAGTTTCTTTATAAGCATTTACTATGTCTTGGCAAAACCAATTATCAGATCTTGTATACTCCACCGATAAGGGAAAAATAATTCCTGAAAAAGTCCAAACAATAACTCCATCCGATGGTTTTGCTAAAGTACGACGAGAAACCAAAGGTAGAAAGGGTAAAGGCGTTATGGTCATCAGTGGTTTAGGTATAAACACCAAGGAACTAAAAGATCTCGCAAGTAAATTAAAAAAAAGCTGTGGAACAGGTGGCAGCGTTGTAGGTGAAACAATAGAAATACAAGGTGACAAGCGCGAAGCCATTCAAAAGCTATTAGAGAAATCTGGTTATAAAGTTAAATTTATTGGCGGTTAATATACCTCATTATACGAGAAAAACATGACAACTATACAACCTAATGAATTATCTATTTTACTTATAGAGCCTTCAGAAACACAAAGCAAAATCATTGCTAAGCAATTGAAAAAGCAAGGTATCAGCAAGATAACTCTTACCAAAGGTTTAACGGAAGCAAGAGAGTTATTAACTCGTCAACATTATGATCTAATTGCAAGTGCAATGTATTTTGATAATGGTACTGCGTTAGATTTACTTAGAGAAATTAAACATTCAGAACGAAATCAAGATTCGGCTTTTATGTTAGTTTCTAGTGAATATAAACGTGATAACTTAGAAGAATATAAACAGTCTGGTGTTGTGGCTATTTTACCTAAACCTTTTACTCCTGAGCATTTACATGCGGCTATAAATAATACCATCGACTTATTAACTGCTGATGAAATGGAGTTAGAGTTTTTTGATGTTCATGAAATACGTGTTTTATTAGTTGATGACAGTAAATTAGCTCGTAACCACATTAGACGTGTTCTCAATAACTTAGGATTATTAAAAATTACTGAAGCGGTTGATGGAAAAGAAGCAATTGAGATACTTAACAAGAATATGTTTGATTTAATTGTTACTGATTACAATATGCCAGAAGTTGATGGCAGAGAATTAACCAGATACGTTCGAGAACAAAGTGAGCAGTCTCATTTACCTATTTTGATGGTAACAAGTGAAAGCAATGATACTCACCTTGCGAATATTGAACAAGATGGTGTAAATGCATTATGCGATAAACCTTTTGAGCCAGAATTTGTAAAACAAATTTTATTTCGACTATTAGAACATTAATCAATACTTAACCTTATGATATAAAATTAATTTATTTTATATCATAAGCCCTAAGTTTCATGGCTATTTTATTGTGTGATACTTTTAATCTTTCAGCAAGCTTTCGAGTTGTTGGGTATAGAGGGTGTAGATCTTTAAGTAACCTATATTCAAAATCAGCTTGAGCACTCGCCCAATCCTTAACACCTTCCTCAACATATGATGGTTTTTGTTGTTCATCTTTAGTATCAAACAACACATTTTTAACATGTACGGAAGACACTATTTCACCATCATTAAGTGCTATTAAACGAAATATAACATTTTCTAATTGACGAATATTTCCAGGCCAGTGAAAAGCTTTTAATATTTTTATCGCTTCCTCGGAAAAGCTAGGAGCAGTGTGGTTCACTTGTGCTGCAGCATTTAAAGCAAAATGTTCAACAAGTATTTCAATATCTTCATACCGTTCTTTTAATGCTGGTAATTCCAGTCTTAATACATTTAAACGATAATATAAATCTTCACGGAATTTATGTTGGTCGATCAATTTTGGAAAATTCTGGTGACTCGCACTAACAATTTTCACATTAGCAGTAAACTCTTTAGTCCCTCCTACTTTTCTATATTTGTAATCCTGTAGAAAACGCAATAATTTTGCTTGTAAATAATTCGACATCTCAGCGATTTCATCAAGAAAGACAGTTCCGCCTTGTGCAAGCTCAAACAAGCCAGGTTTACCGCCTTTACTGGCTCCGGTAAATGCACCACTTTCATAGCCAAACAATTCACTTTCTAATAACTGTTCAGGTAATGCAGCACAGTTTATCGTTAAAAAAGGACTTTGCTTCCGAGCGCTTAGCTGATGTAATGCTCTTGCGATTAACTCTTTGCCTGTCCCTGTATCACCTGATATAAGCACAGGCAAATCTAATTCTGAAAATCGTTTAACTTGAGCGATGACTAACCGTATTTTTTCAGATTGACCAATAATTGATTTTAATGCATCGTTTGTAGACGATTGCATCAAAGCAAGCTGACGCCCAACTTTATTCATCGATTTTAAACTTATCACTGCTCCAGTTGTTTTATTTGAAGAAATAACAGGATTCACATCAGCAATAAAAGGTTGTTGTAGAAAATTTATCGATACGCTAATTTCGCTTACAGCAAGAAAATGTTTAACGGGTACATCGATATACTTACTAATATTGTGATTTACTAACGTTGCACCACTTTTTTTCAATAATGAATTCGCAGCAAAATTACTCGCTAAAATAATGCCTTTTCGGTCTATATCTATCATAGGATCAGAAATCCTATTCAGTAACGTATGTAAATGATTTTCCCGTAATTCTGACGGCATTTGGTCAACTTCTTTACAGGTAATAACTCCTGAGACTCTATCGAGTGATTTTTTAATATCCGCCATCAAAATATTTGAATTATCAATATGTACAAAGGTGAAATTTGTCTCAACCTCGATACTTTTCAAATTCCATGCTTTTGAAGAAAATATTGATAATATTTCTTGGCTAATACCTATTCGATCCGAGGATTCAATTTTTACACGCATTCCGTACTAAAACCATGACAAAGTAATATTATTATTACAACTTTTTATTCGCTGTATTTCAAGCTATTAGTGATAGTTTTGCTTTTTATTAGGTAATAAATCACAAGCTGTAATACTTTTATTACAACCATTTTCCTTCTAACTTTTGATTTCCTCCTAATTAATTGATAAATAAAGGAATTTAATAAGTGGAGTGATTTTTGCCTTAGGAGTATTTATTAAAATAATGATAAAACCCCCATAACGAGAGCTTTATTTATGCACAATAGTAAATTTATAGAAACACAAGCAATTCATTCTGGTCGAATTAACGACGAACAATTCGGCTCTCTTGCCACTCCTTTATATCAAACATCAACATTTATATTTGATAATGCAGAACAAGGTGCACAACGTTTTGCTGGAGAATCTGAAGGCTTTATTTATACGCGTTTAGGCAACCCAACTACTCGGCAGTTAGAAATGCGCGTAGCGGCAATGGAAGGTATGGAAGACGGTGCAGCAACTGCAACAGGAATGGCTGCTGTATCTGGAGCTTTACTAGCCAATTTATCAGCTGGAGATCACATAATTTCATCCAAAGCTGTTTATGGTTGCACGTTTGCACTCATTAGCCATATGCTAACAAAGTTTGGCATTGAAGTAAGTTTTGTCGATATGTCGAAACCTGAAAGCATTATTGCTGAAATAAAAGATAATACCAAAGTGTTATTCTTAGAGAGTCCTATAAATCCTAATTTAGAGGTATTGGATTTAGAAGCCATTTTATCAATTACGAAAGAACATAAGCTCATTTCAGTTGTTGATAATACTTTTATGACACCTGTGCTTCAACAACCTGCCAAGTTTGGCGCAGACATTATTATTCATAGTGCAACAAAATATTTAAACGGTCATGGTGATGTGGTTGCTGGGATAATTTGTGGATCGGCTGAAATGATTGAACATATAAAATTAACCGCATTAAAAGATATCGGTGGCACTATGAGTCCTCATGATGCTTGGTTAATTTTAAGAGGTTTAAAAACACTTCATTTACGTGTAGAGCGTCACTGTCAAAATGCTCAATTACTTGCTGAATATTTAGAGTCACATCCAAATGTTTCAAAAGTATATTATCCAGGCTTAGCTTCACATGATGGCCATAAATACATTGGCAACCAAATGAAAGCTGCGGGAGGTGTAATAGCTTTTGAATTACATACCGATATTAAAGGTGGGGCAGAATTTATTAACCGTATGGAATTATTCTCTATAGCGGTCAGCTTAGGCGATGCTGAATCATTAATTCAACATCCAGCTTCTATGACTCATTCTCCATACAGTGATGATGAAAGAAGAGAAGCTGGAATTAGTGATAGTTTAATAAGGATATCTGCAGGATTAGAGAATGTTACAGACCTTATCGAAGATTTAAAACAATCACTTGATGCTATTGAAAATACTCAACAACAAGTTGCTTAAACTCTTTCTATAAATCAAACTTGTGCTGTAATAGAGTGCAGCGCAGGTAGCAACCTTTCTTTCAAGGCTTTAAGTTCTTCTTCATTATAAGGTTGAGCGGGGAATTCCCCCCATACAGGTTTTGGCCATGCTTTGTCATGTTCAAAACGAACAATATGATGAACATGCAATTGTGAACAGACATTCCCTAACGCTGCAACATTCATTTTTGTCCCGTTAAATAGTTGCATCAACAATTCACTTAACAAACTAGATTCATTTAAAAATTGCTGTTGCTGTGACCAGTCTAGCTGATACATATCCTGTATATCATTAACTCTCGGTACTAAAACAAACCAAGGATATTGATTATCATTCATTAATAATAACTTGGATAATGGCAAATTAATTAACTCTACACAGTCTCTTTGCAATAATTGGTGCAATATAAATGCTTCTTTCATAAGCTTATCTTCCTTTTTTAGGCTTATTCTTACGCCCTCGCCCTCGAGCTTGTTTTTTTGCTTCACGTTCTGCAATTTTACTTTCTTCTAATTTTGTAAAATGCACTTCTTCTTTTTCAACCATATCAGGAGTTTCAAAAGTTAAAGTTCCAAGAGTCTTATCACGTATTTCATTAATCAAAATGGATGATGCTTTATGAAAATCTATATGACCACCACTTTTTACACAACCCCGTATTCGGCCAATTTCTTCAAGCAATTCAACTTCAGTTTGCGGTAGTGAATCAAATTTATATCTTTCAATTAAACGTTCAGGGTATGCTTCAAGCAAATACTCACCAGCAAAACAAGCAATATCATCATGATCAAATGCAGTATCCTTTACCGCACTAGTTATTGCTAAACGATAACCACTATTTTCATTTACAATTTTTGGCCATAACATCCCAGGTGTATCATACAAATATAACCCTTCTTCTAACCTTATTCTTTGCTGACCTTTAGTTACAGCTGGTTCATTCCCAACTTTAGCTTTTGCTTTACCTACAAGTGTATTCAGTAATGTGGACTTCCCTACATTGGGGATCCCCATAATCACGACATTAATTTGTTTCCCTTCTTCATCTTTATTGGGAACAAGCTTTTTAATTAAGGAAGGAAGTGTTTTTGCTACTGATGGATTATCTGTTGTTAATGCAATCGCTTTAACGTTTTGCTGTGCTTCTAAGTAATCAAGCCAAACTTTAGTTTGCTTAGAGTCAGCTAAATCACTTTTATTTAATATTTTAATTAATGGCTTATCTCCTCTAATTTCAGTGATCATAGGATTTTCACTACTAAAGGGTAAGCGAGCATCACAAACTTCGATGACAACATCTATCTGAGGGAGAATTTCTTTAATTTCTTTTTGAGCTTTATGCATATGCCCAGGAAACCAATTAATTGCCATAATAAATCTTTCATAAAATAAAGCTGATTTTAACACTGATAAAAGTTAAAAGCTGCCGAAACTAAGATAAAAATTAATCTGTTACCTTGCATATATCTCAAGTTCATTAGTCCGTTAGACATTTAAACCTCCATTCATCAACATGATTAACTCTCACGCACAAAAAAAGGCTATCCGTAAGGATAGCCTTTTTTCTTAATTAGAAGCCTAACAATATCCTACTCTCACATAAAGAGAAGAACACCTACACACTCTCAACCTTGCGATGCTAACCCATTTGACGTGCATGG
>JAGSHH010000053.1 GCA_023954655.1 Colwelliaceae bacterium | reverse complement strand
TGGATAACTAAACCACTTAAAACTCGCTTCTTGGGTCTCCCTTAAGAAGTGGAGCGCATTTTAGGGAATTCTGCGCTCACGTCAACTACTATTTGTATTTAATTTAATATTTTTATTTGTTCGATTAAAAAGCAGTCAAACTAGTCAATAAATGTACTTGCTTGGGTAATGTTTGATACACGATGTGCTTTTATAGAGTGATGTTCTTTATATTGGCTAGCAACGAGAATACGATTATGTATCCCAGCAGCTTCAGCTGCCTGCATATCAGAGGTCTTATCACCAATAAATATGCTTTGCTTTAAATCTAATTTATATTCGGTTGACGCTTGGAAAATCATTCCAGGCTCCGGTTTGCGACAAGAACAAGCCTTTAAAAACTCTTCTTTCCCCTTAGTTGGGTGATGGGGACAGAAATACACTTTCTCAATATGAATTCCATTTGATTTAAATTGACTTTTCATCCAATCAGATAACTCTTTAAATTGCGAGATTGAATATTTTCCACGGGCTATGCCTGATTGATTGGTAATTACAAATATTAAATAGCCCTTTTCTATTGCAAGCTTACACAAATCGAAAATACCATCAATAAATTCAAAATTTTCCTTTTTATAAACGTAACCATGATCGACATTTATAATGCCGTCACGATCTAAAAACAGTGCTTTTCTCATAGTTTTCTATTCAAATAAACTTTATTAATAGCATAATTGAAAAAGACGAGCATAACTCGTCTTTTATTTAATTTATTCTTCAAATCATTGAAAGCTGAATTACATACATAATCCACCGTCAATTTCGACAACTCGTCCAGTAAAGAATTCATTCTCAAAAATGTATTTAACCGTATGAGCTATTTCATCAGCTTCACCTAAACGACCAACTGGCTTCATTTTTTCAAGGCGGTCTCGCATTTCAGGCTTCATTGCGTCTGTCATTGCTGTACGAATAACCCCTGGAGCTATTGCACCAACACGAATACCATGGCGTCCTAATTCTCTCGCCCAAGTTACTGTCATTGCAACAACCCCAGCTTTAGAGGCAGCATAGTTTGTTTGCCCCATGTTTCCGCCTCGAGCAATTGACGACATGTTAATTATGACGCCTTTTTTACCTGATTCTATCATGTGAACAGCGGCTTCACGGCCACATAAGAAAACACCAGATAAATTTACATCGATTACTGATTGAAATTGATCTAATGACATTTTCTTACTAACAACACCATCTTTCGCTTTAACAAACATACCATCTCGTAATATGCCCGCATTATTAATTAAACCATCAATACCATTGCAATCTTCGTTTATTTGAGCAAAGGTTTTCTCAACATCAGATTCATCCGTTACATTAGATAAATAATATTTTGCTGTTGATCCTGCTTGCTCAACCAAGCTGACAGTTTCCTTTAACATATCTTCGTTTAAATCAATTAAAGCAAGATTAGCTCCTTGCTCAGCTAAATTAACAGCCATAGCTCTACCAAGCCCTTGACCACCACCAGTAATAACGATAGTTTTATCGTTTAATTTCATGCGTTATCCTTAATTTTTTGTTTAAGCTATCGATATAACTTAATTTTTTCTTAATCAAAATCTGTAAAAAACCATTTCACTTTTTCATTATCTACTTTTTCAATGCTTTTATAAGCCCAAACCGGTTCATTGTCTTTATCAACTAACAATGCTCGAACACCTTCAACAAACTCAGAAAATTGGCAACACCGCTTAGATAAATTGAATTCTCTCTGAAAGCATTCGGTTAATGATAAATCTTGACAAAGTTTGAGCTGATGAAAAATGAGGTGAGCACTTAATGGACTACCGTGTTTAAGCTTTCTTTGAGCTTTTATAAACCATTCATCATCTGATTCTTCATTTATTATAGCGTTATATATATCAATAATATTATCAAACACAGTGACTCTTTTTATCGTTTCTAAATTAATATCAATTAAGGTGTTATTTATTTTCTGTTGATTAGAAATTTCATTTTTGTCCAGAAAATCAGAAAGTAATTGATGATTATCCTTTTCTTTCTTAGACCATTTTATTGATAATAATTGAGAATTGAGAGACTCTATTTCATTACTTAAAACAATATTATCTATTAAAGCTAAATTTTTTGCGTCATAACCATTAAAGCTCATTCCTGTTAATCCTAGAAATAAACCAACCCCCTTTGGCATTTGATTTAAAAACCAGCTAGCTCCAACATCAGGATACAAACCGATGGTCACTTCAGGCATTGCCATTACTGTTTTTTCGGTAGCAGCACGATGACTTGCTCCTGCAACTAAACCTATACCGCCACCCATAACATAACCATCAGCCCAGACAAGTATTGGCTTAGTCGCATTATGAATAACTTGATCAAGTTGATATTCCTTTGTAAAAAAATCAACGCCCAAAGATTGTTCAATTTCACTATCTGATAATGTTTTATTAGCGTTACATTGATGTTTTTTAGCAAGATCATGATAGATACTAACAACATCACCACCAGCACAAAATGCTTTGTCTCCAATTCCTTGAAGAACAATAAATGCAACTTCATTATTAGCTAGCCATAATCTTAATTGTGGCAGTAAAAGATCAATCATTGGCAAACTTAAAGCATTAAGACTTTTACTTGAATTTAACGTAGCAAAAGCAGCCTTAAGATCATTATCTAAAGGCTGTTCTTTAAATAGAACAAGAGGCTCAGTCATTTATTAGTTTCTTTTTATAATGATTCATCAATAGCAACAACAGTTCTACCTGTTACAGTACCGTTAACATATGCATCAAAAGCATTAGGTAAATCAGAAAATTGAATTGTTGTTGGTGCAATAATGTTAAGCTTACTAGGTTTCAAATCCGTCGCTAACCTTTTCCATGCCTTTGTACGGACTGAAATAGGCATTTCTACTGAGTTTATTCCGAGCAAACTAACACCACGTAAAATAAATGGCATTACAGTAGACTCTAATTTAATACCACCAGCTAAACCGATTGATGCTATATTTCCCCAAATATTAGTAGTACGCGTTAGCCAACCTAATGTATCACCACCAACATTATCAACGGCACCGCCCCATTGCATACTTTCAAGAGGTTTAGAGCCCATTTCAATATCATTACGATTGATTAGACTTGAAGCACCTAATTCTTTTAAATACGTTTCTTGCTCGGTTTTCCCAGTAAAAGCAACAACCTCATAACCCAAGTTTGAAAGTATATTGATTGCAAAACTACCGACACCACCAGTAGCTCCTGTCACTAAAATAGGACCGAATTCTGGTTTTTGTCCGTTGTCCTCCATTCGCTGAATAGCAATTGCAGCAGTATACCCAGCTGTACCTAGTGCCATAGCATCACGCAAACTAATACCTTGAGGTAAGCTCACAACAGAGTTCGCTTTTACTCTTGCATATTCACTATAACCGCCATCATAAAGCTCAGATAATTGAGCGCCACACACTAACACTTTTTCGCCAGCAGTGAATCGCCCATCACTTGAACTTACAACAACACCAGATAAATCAATACCACCTACTAATGGATAAGTACGTAAAATACGACCTTTACCTGTTCCCGCTAAAGCATCTTTATAGTTAATATCCGAGTAAGCAACTTTTATAACAACTTCCCCATCAGTTAAGTCATCAAGGCTTATTTGTTCAAAACCACTGGTGATTTTTTTCTTTTCACCGTCCTGTACCTGGTGAATACGAAATGCTTTAAAACTATTAGGAGTTTCTATAGGTTCTGTTGTCATAATATTTACTCTATTATCAATGAGAGTTTATTAACATAGCTGCCCACATTAATGAAAACTAGACTACTTTAGTCCTATGCTGCGTTCTAGCCATTTATAATTAGCTTATATAAAAATTACATATTTCGACGATATTGTCCGCCTGCTTCAAATAATGAATTTACAATTTGTCCTAAAGAACAAACCTTACAAGCGTCCATCATTAATTCAAAAATATTTTCATGATTAATAGCCGCGATTTGTAAACGTTTTAAGAGTTCTTTTACTTCAGTTTCGTTAGCTTTATTTAAGCTCGCTAACATTTCTATTTGGTACATTTTTTCTTCTTCTGTAGCACGAATCACTTCATCTGGAACTACCGTTGGTGAACCTTTAGAGCTTAAGAACGTATTCACTCCAATAATTGGATATTCTCCCGAATGCTTTAAGTGCTCATAATGTAGACTTTCTTCTTGAATTTTTCCTCGTTGATACATTGTTTCCATAGCACCAAGTACACCACCACGTTCATTGATACGATCAAACTCAGTTAATACGGCTTCTTCAACTAAATCAGTCAACTCTTCAATAATAAAAGCCCCTTGAATTGGATTTTCATTTTTAGATAAACCTAATTCACGGTTAATAATTAATTGAATAGCCATTGCGCGGCGAACACTATCTTCCGTTGGCGTGGTAATAGCCTCGTCATAAGCATTAGTATGTAATGAATTACAGTTATCGTTAATAGCATAAAGTGCTTGCAGTGTAGTGCGAATATCGTTGAAATCAATTTCTTGCGCATGAAGAGAACGACCTGAAGTTTGAATATGGTACTTCAACATTTGCGCACGAGCATTAGCACCGTATTTATTCTTCATTGCTTTTGACCAAATACGACGAGCGACTCGACCAATTACGGCATATTCGGGATCAATGCCGTTTGAAAAGAAAAACGATAAGTTAGGACCAAATTCGTTTATGTCCATACCACGGCTTAAGTAATATTCAACAAACGTAAAACCGTTCGCTAACGTTAAGGCTAATTGCGTAATTGGGTTCGCACCTGCTTCTGCAATATGGTAGCCCGATATAGAAACCGAGTAAAAATTACGTACACCTTTTTCAATGAAATACTCTTGAACATCACCCATTAGGCGTAAAGCAAATTCTGTAGAGAATATACAGGTATTTTGTGCTTGATCTTCTTTTAAGATATCAGCTTGTACCGTACCGCGAACGAGCGTTAACGTTTTCGCTTTTATCTCTTGATAAATCGCAGGTGGTAATACTTGATCACCTGTCACACCTAAAAGCATTAAACCTAAGCCGTCATTACCTTCTGGTAAATCACCTTGGTAGGTAGGACGTTCGCAACCTTTATCTTTGTATATTTTTGTAATCAAGGCCTGTGTTTCTTTTTCTAAACCTTGCTCTGTGATGTAACGCTCACATTGTTGATCAATTGCCGCGTTTAAGAAAAAGCCTAACAACATCGGAGCTGGACCATTAATAGTCATAGAAACAGAAGTCATCGCATGTGCTAAGTCAAAACCTGAATACAGTTTTTTCGCATCATCTAAACAACAAATAGACACGCCGGCATTACCAATTTTTCCATAAATATCAGGACGAAGAGCTGGGTCGTTACCGTAAAGCGTTACTGAATCAAAAGCGGTTGATAAACGTTTCGCTGGCATACCTTTAGAAACATAATGGAAACGACGGTTAGTACGTTCTGGGCCACCTTCACCAGCGAACATACGAGTTGGATCTTCACCTTCGCGCTTAAATGGAAATAATCCTGCCGTGTATGGAAATTCACCCGGCACGTTTTCTTGTAAATTCCACTTTAAAATATCACCCCACCCTTGGTATTTAGGCATACTAATTTTAGGAATATCCGTATCAGATAATGATTTAGAGTGTGTTTCAATTGATAATTCTTTATTACGTACTTTAAACTTAAATTCAGGATCTTTATAACGCTGAACTTTCGATGCCCACTGTTCAAGCAATACTTTATTCTTTGGGTCCAAATCAAGTTCTACTTGAGCATAAAGCGTTTCTAGTTGCGCTACTAATTCAATTGATACGTTTGAGTCTGCCTCTTTTGCTGTTTCAATCGATTTATGAATACCGTAAAGCTTTTGTGCAACTTGTGTTTGCTTTTCAACCCAAGCATCATAACCACGGTTATTTTCTGAAATTTCCGATAAATAGCGTATACGACTTCCAGGGATGACACTGCTTTTATTCGCTAAAGTACCGTCAATTGATAATATGTCACCAACAGTTAATCCTGCCTTAGTGTTCAATTCAGTGATCACTGCATTGTATAATTCAGTCATCCCTCGATCATTAAATTGTGAAGCTATAGTGCCATATACTGGTACTTCATCATCACCAGCTTCAAACATTCCTCGGTTACGTTTGTACTGTTTTTTTACATCACGAAGTGCATCGAGTGCACCACGTTTATCAAATTTGTTTAACGCTATAATATCGGCAAAATCGAGCATATCGATCTTTTCTAACTGAGTAGCCGCACCGTATTCTGGGGTCATCACATATAAAGAAACATCTGAGTGCTCTTCAATTTCAGTGTCTGATTGACCTATACCTGAAGTTTCTAAAATAATCAGATCAAAATCCGTCGCTTTTAAGATTTCTAGCGTGTCATTGACATAAACAGACAAGGCTAAATTTGATTGGCGTGTTGCCAATGAACGCATATAAACACGATCATTATTAACCGCATTCATTCGAATACGATCTCCTAATAATGCTCCACCTGTTTTTCGTTTTGAAGGATCAACAGATACTATGGCAATTTTACTGTCTTCTGTTGCCATTAAAAAACGACGAATTAATTCATCAACTAATGAAGACTTTCCTGCTCCACCTGTACCTGTTATACCTAATACGGGGGTTTTACTCACAGAAGAGATTTTACGAATTTTCTCTAACGCTGATTTATTTTCTTGAGGAGCATTTTCTGCAGCAGAGATAAGACGAGCGATTGCTTGTTTGTCATTTTTCTTTAGATTAGCAACATCATCTTTTTTTACATTTAAACCAGTTTTAAAATCACAACGTTCAAGCATGTCATCAATCATGCCCAACAAACCAAGTTCACGACCATCATCTGGCGAATAAATGCGAGTAATACCGTAATCTTGCAGCATCTTTATTTCTTCAGGCAAGATGACGCCACCACCGCCGCCAACGATACGGATATGCTCACAACCTCTTTCTTTAAGTAAGTCATACATATATTTAAAGTATTCGTTGTGTCCACCTTGATAAGATGTCATTGCAATTGCGTTTGCATCTTCTTGAATCGCAGTGTTGACCACCTCTTCTACACTGCGGTCATGACCTAAATGAATAACTTCAGCACCACTTGATTGTAAAATTCGGCGCATAATATTAATAGCAGCATCGTGGCCATCAAAAAGGGAAGCAGCGGTAACAATTCTAATTTTATTTTTTAATTGGTAACGTTCTGTAGTCATAACAAACTCACTTTTATAGGTGTTTTCATTAACAGCAAATTAATAAAACGGCTGAAAATAAAGTATTATTTGTGCTTTCTTGTGAAAAATACTTTTAATAAGTTTATTTGAACATAACAATTCCCTAGTTAAAATTGATTTTATTGTTAATTTGATGGACTATATTGTTATTCTCACCTTTTCTATATATTAATCTATGTTGAGCGAACGTTCTAAACCTAAAAAAGAAGATAACAATCATAATTTAAATGGAGATATTAGATTACTTATCCCGTTATTTTTACTAACTAAACTCAAAGTACACCCTTTAACTTTAGGCCTTTATCCGTTAGCTCTAGGAAAATCAAACAATCTAAACTCATTACTTATCTCACAAAAAAAACCTCAACATCACACTTTGATTTATTGTCAATCAGGTAGTGGAACTTTAGACCATAAACAAAGAAAAAGAGAAGTTAAACGAGGCGATCTTGTTATTTGTTGTCCAAACACTTCATTTACCTTTTCTGCCAATTCAATCGAATTAAATCAAAAAGAAAAGAGTTTTTATTGGATAAATTTTACAGGAAAATTAGCTGATGACTTTGCTGAAAGACTTTTGATGAAAATGGATGAAGGCTTAGCAAATGTAGGCTTGCTAGGCAGTATTATTGATGACTTTGACAGTTTACTTGCCTTAGGAAGTAGAGGATATACAGCAACAAATGTTATTCATGGGGTGCATTTATTACAACAATCATTAAGCTCACTTGCTTTACAATTGAGGCTTTGTGCATTTAATCAAAATAGTCATTTTGATATAGACGCAGTTGAAAGCTTAATGCGTAATAATCTTCATCAAGAACTCAGTTTAGATACGCTTGCTCATTATAGTCAGTTATCAAAATTTCATTTTTCAAAAAAATTTAAAGAATTAACAGATACTTCCCCGATCCAACATTTTATAAATATGAAAATGCAATACGCCTGTTCGTCTCTTGATAATAGCACCAACACAATTAAACAAATTTCAGAATCCTTAGGGTATTCAGATCCTTATTATTTTTCTCGGTTATTTAAAAAATTTATTGGGATGTCGCCAAAACAATATAGAGAATCACACTATGTAAATTAAGAGGTCTATATTTAGCTAAAAGAGCAACCATACCTAATACTATATTTTAGAAAAACAATAGGATAGACAATTGATAAGCGGAAATCCGTTCCCCAGGTTCAATAGGGATTTTATGTGTGTAACTTACCAATTGCCTAATAGGGCTGATTAAAAACAATTTAATACAAAGTATTTTTTCAGATAATTCAGTTGTTCTAAAGTTGAATATTCATCATTTACTTTTGATTATTGTATCTATTGAATTCAATAAACTATTTTCATCTGCGCTATCCTTAGATAACTCCCAAATCATCACGCCAGCTCCAAATTGTAAAGCCAACTCAGTTTTAGCTTTTATCGTTTTACTACCATTAAATGAAATATAACTACAATTAGGGCAATTTTGGCCGATAAGATCACCTTCAATCATTGTACTTCCAAATTCATTTAATATTTCCGTAAACGCATAATTTTTATTGTATTTTCCAAATCCATAACCATAAAACGGTAAACCTAAAATCAATTTTTCTTTATCGAGACCTTTATCTCTCCATAATTTAATATCAGATTTTGCTTTTAAATATGTTGAATGCTCAACACCTGGATTTCCCCAAGTAGGGCCGATAGCGTCATAAGACATAATAGAGACATAATCAAAATAACTTAATGAAGATTCAGGGAGCATTCCTCCTACATATGAGCCAGTTGCTGCTGAAAGTAATTTATTACGTTTATTTAGTTCTTTATCAATAGATTGAATAAAAGGTAAAAAATATCCTTTACTCTCTATTTCGATTAATAATTTTCCTTCGAGATCAACATCTAAACCATCTAAATTAAAATCATCAATAAATTTAATAAGTTTTTCTATCGTGTTGTTTCTTTTTCCATTTGATAAAAGTTTTTGCCAATCACCTGCGCATATAGGATAAGAAGCGCCACCTATAGAAACGAGAACTTTTACACCTGATTTATGTGCTTTCTTTACCATATAAATAATTTCACTAGAACCTACCAGTTTATTAAATTTACCTAACATACATGTAGGTTGATTATTATCAGTAAAAACACCTTTTTTATTTGGATGTAAAAAAGCCAAAGTTAAATGTGTTATTTTAGATAAGTCTAATTCATCGATTTGAGTTTTGATTCCTTGATAGCTTGGTAAATAACCAATAACTTTTGTTTTTGCTACAGCAATTGATTTAAAGCTTAATAGTATGATTAAAAAATAGAAAAATTTTGATGCTCTTATATTCATAAAAAATTCACTTACATTGATAAATGATTAAAAATAAGGATTAACCTATTGAAATAGGTAAAATTAAAGTTTTAACAAATCATTATGCTTTTTAAAATTCAATCCACACCGTCTAATAAAGTCATATAAGCCATCAACCTCTTGTTGATGGAAAGAATAATCTATCGCTTGATCTGTATTGATTTTTGGAAAGACACCATTGCCAGCAAGCAAACATGCCCAAGATTTAGGCTGATAGCTTCCCGTCAATTTATATTTAAGCATGTCGCCAGCGAAGTCTTGGCTGTTTTTCCAAAGAGTTAAAATTTTGTTCAAATTTTCTGAAATGTTGTTATTAACTGCATTATCTTGCCAATATTCAGTATCCGAACGTTGGTTTACTTTGTAATGGCAAACAATATAATCTCTGATACCATCAAATCTCGCATTAATATCAGTATTAAATTCATCTTCAAATTTGTTTGTTCCTTTACCTTCTTGAAAATACTGCATAAATTGAGCAATAGTATTAAATGAGAGAGCGATAGCCGTTGCTTCTAGCGGTTCAATAAACCCTTGAGATAAACCTACAGCGAGACAGTTTTTATGCCAATGTTTTTCTACACGTCCTACTTTCATATGCAAATGTCTAGCTTCTATATCACTTTCTAGTAAACCTAAATGCTGTCTTAGTTCAGTTTCAGCGTGATCAGCATCAATGTGATCATCACTATAAACATAACCGTTACCAAAGCGATCTCTAAGAGGAATTTTCCAAGCCCAGCCATTAGATAACGCTGTAGACTTAGTTTCTACGGGCAGTGTTTTTGATATTTCACTTGGGATGACAACGGCGGCATTGTTAAATAAGTTATCTTGAAAACTTTTATAATTAACCTTTAATGCTTTCTTCATCAATAAGGAATTAAAGCCTGTACAATCGATGAAAAAATCAGCATCAAGTTGGCTACCATCAATTAGTTTTATACAACTTATATTGCCTTCTTTATTAAGCAAAACATCCTCAACAGTGCCGTATGATCTTTTCACTCTCTTTTTTTGAGCATTCTCGGCTAAAAATTTTCCTAAAAGTGCTGAATCGAAGTGATACCCGTACGCTACCCCAAAAGGAAAACACTCATCAGGTAAGGGGCCTAAGTTATTTTGAGATAAGTAAGTTTCTAAAAAGTAAGGATCTGGATGGGCATTAACATTGTACCCCTGCATTCGCGCTTGGATGTTTTTATAAAAATGTGGAACTGTAAATATATCATCGGTTTGTGCCGCGAAAGGATGAAAATAAGATTCAAAACCTTCAATTGAAGACCACTTATCAAAAGTAATACCCGTTTTATATGTTGCATTACAATGTGGCATCCACTCTGAATCAGTAACTTCAATGGCATCAAAAAATAATTTTAAATGAGGTGTGCTCCCTTCGCCAACACCAATAATGCCGATTTCTTTTGACTCAACTAAACAAATGTCAGTATTTTTCCATTTACATGCTAATAAATTAGCAGCAATCCAACCTGCGGTTCCACCACCAACAATTACTATCTTTTTAGGTTTACCGTCTTTATTTAAGTTATTTAACATTGCTAATTGCTCATCATTGATAATTTATAAGTATTTATTTTTGTAATTTTTTCACAAAATAATTTTTAATCGCTTCAATATATTCTGGTGATAACTCCCCTAATAAATGATGCTGGTTTTCAGGAATATAAGAAGCTGGGTCAACGCCTTGTTTAAACAAGTAATGATCAAATAAACAGCGCCAAGCATCACGCTGTTTCGAAGTCATGTTACGCATTGCCAGTAAAGCAATATTCAAACTATCGATAGGACTCGGTGATATTGCGTTCGGAGCTGATGAGCCATTCCACCAAAAATTCATTAATCCATTTACTTTGTCTAAAGATTCAACATGATGCCACCACAGCATAGGAATAAAGATGGCATCCCCAGGGCCTAACTCAACACTATAAGCTTCAGCTAGAGCAAGTTTAAACAGTGGAAAACGTTCAAAATCAGGTTTATCAATATTTACCAAGCTTGTTGGTGCGCCTGCCGGTGTATAGTTAAGTGGACCTGGATATAAATTCTCAGTTTGCTTAGGGGGAAAAAGTATAAAGTGCCTACGTCCTGCTATAACACAAGCTACATTATCTGAACCATCATAATGAGTATTTACAATACCTTCATTGCCAACCCATAATCGTGGTTCAAGGTATTTAAAGAACTCGCTTCGATTTTCTTCGACCAAACCCGGTAAAATTTCACTGGTAGAAGCTCCTTGCATGGAAATTGATGGGTAAACGCCCCTTTCGCTCAACTCCAATAAACGTCCTAAGAACAAATCAAGTCGTTCTTCACCAGTTAAAAAATTTACGTCAGTCATTTCATCATTGTAATAAAAGCGTTTGTTAGCAGAAGGAGGTGCAACAACCATCTTGGCCTTTTTACCTGTGTAAAACTTACCTAGGTATTCGACAAAATCATCAGGCGTTTTCTTTGCAGCAACGACTAATGGCCATTTATTAGCAAATCCACGTATTATTACCGGCTTTTGATTAGGTACAATATCGTCAAAAAACTGTTCAGCACTTAAATCAAAATATTCTGGAATGTTTTTGTATAAGGTCATGCAATAACTATCATGTGACTACATGACCTCAATATAAGAATATTCATACAATTGTTCTTCAACGGGCTTGGCAATGCTTTTGAATATATTCATGATGATTAGGCATTTTAAGCACCGTATCACGAATACTTTTAACATTTTCGTTTAGTGTATTTGCTAAGCTTTTTTGATGAAATCCATTTATCAATGGATGATACTTTTCAGGCCTTATTTTCATACCTTCAAAAATAGAGCACCAACTATCCGACGAAAAAAACTGCTCTGAGTTATGCGTTATTTGACCTCGCTTTTTAAACATCCGTATTTTCTCGCTCAAGGATTCAGGTACAGGCATGGTTTGGCACCATCGCCAAAAATCAGTATCACTTCGAGCTGATGTGCAATAATGTAAAATGATAAAATCTCGAATTTCTTCATAGTCAGCATTAATTTTTTGATTAAATACCCGTTCATTGTCTTTATCAAAATCTGCGTCAGGGAAGTGTTTAATAAAATGTACTAAGGTTTTATAAACTAAATGAATAGCGGTTGACTCTAACGGCTCAAGAAAACCATTTGCAAGCCCTAATGATAGACAGTTGTTGTGCCAAATCTTTTTCCGTTTGCCTGTTACAAATGGGATGATTTGCGGTTCGTTAAGTATCTTTCCACTAACATTATTAATTAACAAATCAATAGCTTTACCGTCACTACAAAAATCACTTGCAAAAACATACCCATTACCTGTTCGGTGTTGTAAAGGTATTTTCCAAGACCAACCCGCATCTCTGGCTGTTGCTATTGTGTATGGTACAGGATCAGTAAACTGTTCAGTTTGTAAGGTAACAGCACGATTACACGGTAAGTAATGTGACCAATCTTCGTAACCAACCTTTAACGTTTCCTGTATTAAAAGACCTTTAAAGCCAGTACAATCAATAAAAAAGTCACTTTTGACTGTTGTGCCTCCTTCTAATTCTAAATCTTGAATAAATTGTTGATGATCAACTGTGACATTTTTAACTGTCGCTTCAATTCTAGTGACCCCTCGCTTTTGGCAAAGTTCTCTTAAATATTGAGCAACTTTTACAGCATCTAAATGAAAAGCGTGAGCATAATTAGCTAACACCCAATTTTGATGCTGCTGAGGTGGTAACATAAATCGTTCGTTCTCAGCCATGACAGCGTTTGGAGAGTAATCACCCCATCGAGATATATTGCCGTCAGCAAGAGACTTTAACCAAGCCTGATAAAAGTCAAATCCATTGATATTTTTTCCTACTATACCAAAGGGATGAAAATAACTGTCTCCTTGATCTCGCCAATCATCAAACTGAATGCCTAATTTGAACGTTGCTGAGGTAGCTTGCATAAATTCTTTGAGATTAATCTGACAGGCTTCTACAAAGCTCACCATTGATGGTACGGTAGACTCACCTACGCCAATAGTTTTAATGTCAGGAGATTCAATAACCGTTAATTTAATATTACTACCTTTCAAGGCAGACGACAGTAATGATGCGGCCATCCAACCAGATGTACCTCCACCAACAATACAGATTGACTTTAAAGGTTTTTGCATAGTGAAAGCCTAATTAGACCAAAGTTAAATTAATTTAATATTTTCATAGCAAATACTTATTTTCAGCATGTAATAAGAATTTTCTATGAAAACAAACTACGCAGTATTGCTATTGCGTAGTTTATTTCACATTTTAGTATTTTTAAAAAATAGCTCGTACACTTAACGCAAAACGACGATCAGTTGTGAAACTAAGTGCATCAGTTCTTACGCCTTCTTGGTTCATTTGATATTGTGTCTGAGTATCGGCATTTAACAAGTTACTACCTTCAATACCAATCTTCCAATTTTCATCAATGGTATAGTAAAAGCTAGCATCCATCATACCTGAAGCCTTTGAATATGCCGGTGAGTACTCCTCCGACTCTCTTAATGTTAACAAGTATTCAGAACGCCATGTATAAGCTAGGCGGAAAGAAATATCATTCTTTTCATACATACCAACGATATTAAAGTTTTGATCTGAATAGCCTTGTAATGGCAATCCACTGAATACTCGGAAAGTATGACGATTATCAGAAACTCGATCCCCACCTTCAGTAAAGCCTAACGTGCCTTCAGAAACTTCATTTGGATCTTCCAAACCACTTTGATCAATGTAGGTATAGTTAAATTGTAATCCTAAACCACTCCATAAACCTGGTAGCATGTCGTAAAATTGAGAATATGAAAATTCTATACCGCGAATAGTACCCGAGCCTGTATTTGCTGGGCCATATGCAGATACATCAAAATCATTTCCCTCAATAGCAACATTCAAATCAAATTGTCTATTACGAATAATGTTATCTAATTTTTTGTGAAATAAGCCAATATTTAAAGAACCAGCAGGCGCAAAATACCATTCAGCCGTTAAATCTAGATTAACCGACTCTTCCGGCTCTAAGTATGGATTACTTGCTAAGGCGGTTAGATTAACATTATCAAGTGCAACAATAGGGTTTGTATCATCACTTTGAGGTAAAGACGGGTCTTGTAGACGTGATTCAAAATCAAGACTCATCAAAGTGAGATTTTGAGTATCTGTTAAACTAGGGAAGTACAACCCCTTAGATGCGCCAAAACGTATAACTACATCATCAGTCAAGCCATAGTTTAAATTAAGACTAGGTAAAACAGTACTATAGTCAGTTCCATCAACGGTGGTTAACGTTGATGCACCATTAGATATATCATAAAGTTCTTTATGATCGAGTTGCATCACATCGTTTCGAGAACTCCCTTCAACACCACGAGTAGATTCTAGAGGCTGTACTAATGCACCAGTTGATTGAATATCGTATTTTACATATCGCAGACCAATATTACCGGTAAGAGGTATGTCCTGATCCATAAAGTCAAAATCACCACGTACATAAAACTCAGTACGTTTTTCGTTAATCGAACTAATGTTATGTGCTGCATAAGGTCCTTCAACACGATTTGGTTTATCGGTATAAGGAACATAAGTTCCCGTACAAATACCATTATTAGCCGCACTTGAAGTAGCATTATGCCACCCATCCATACAACCCTGACGCAATGAGTCAGCATAATTTTTAACCAAATCAACATTAGGGAATAAGAAATTATTCACATTACCTAAAAGTACATCTCCATTATAAAAGTTTGAAAAATCCACTCTTTCAAACAATTCTGGTTTATTGACAGCAGCAGCGGCTATTCGATCGGCCTCAACCCACGGTGTGCCAATAGCAGACCAACCTTCATAATTTGTATTACGAACAGTTAAATCTTTATCAGATTGATATACTCCGCCTTTAATTACGGTCAAAACACCATCAAGTTCATAAGAAAAATCTAACTTGTAACTATCTGATTGAGCACTATTGTGCTCTTCTTGTTCCATACCTGAAGCTAAGAATACATTTGGCTCAGACATGATAGGGTTGCCATCTGCATCAGGAGCATAACCCGGTGTTAAAATGTTATCACTTAGGTATTCAATAGTAGGTTTTGAACCACGTAAATCCAGGAAGTAAGGAGAAACATTAGCAACATGACCACCGCGTGTTTGACCAGCCATACCGTAATTATGTACTACTTGCTCTGAATCTATGTGCTGATAATCAAACTCAAGAGCTAAACGATCTGTTGCTTTAAAAATTAAATTAAAAGAGGTATCTTCAACTGTGTTTTCATTGTAATTCCATCGTGTACGGTACATTAATGGAACCCCTGAGTGTATGCCTAATCCTACACCTGAAGTTAAAAAGCCATCTTCATCAAAAGTACGTGGATAATTATCCCCACCATCAACCCAGTCATGTGAAGAACGTAAATCGGAAATAAAACCTTGTGCCGCTTGACCAATTTGATGTTCAGTATATTCAAGTGAAGCTTCAGATCTAATATGTTCTAACGTAGCTGTGATTCTTTCATCTTTGCTTTGCCATTGTAATGAACCAGTGAAACCTTGTCTTTCACGATCGTTTTCAGCAGTACTCATATGGATAGCTGCTGGAGTGTACCATGTCATACCATCAGGTTGGTCAGACAATGCAGTACCTTCATAAAGAGGAATATAAGCGGCGGCATCTTCATCTGAAAACTGAACCGTATCTTCATAACCCAGACCTGCACAACTGCGCCAGCCTGGATCGTCAGGAATACAAGGGTTAGAATATTGACCTGAACTAACACCCGGGCTTGGAGTACCCCATTCATCATATGAGAAAATATCTGTCGGGCCACGGCTGTGAAAATTTCCTAAACCTACACCATCACCACGAGTTTTATATTTTGATTGAGACGCAGCAATAAGAACACCAAATTTTCCAGCATCAGTTTCCCAATTATCAGAAAAAAGAGCAGAAAAAGAAGGCGTAGTTTCTTCACGAAAATCACTATAATTAGCCTTTGCGTTAAACGAGAACACACGTTTATCTGAGTCAAATGGTTTACGTGTTATTAGATTAACTGTGCCAGCGATGCCTCCAGAAATTAGATCTGCAGTTTGGTTTTTTACTACTTCGACTGCACCAAGCAATTCTGCTGGAAAATCTTCATAACTGAGTCCACCATATGGGTTAGCGCTGAATGCATCCCGGCCGTTAATTTCTGAACGTACTCGATCTAAGCCACGTACTAAAACACCAGTACCTTCATCAGCATAATGTTTTGGATCATCTGAGGCAGCGAAGCGTTCAATAGTTACACCTGGCACTCGTTGCAGTGCTTCAGTAACTGACTTATCAGGTAGTGCACCAATATCTGTAGATGTAATAACATCTTTTACTGTATCAGCATAACGTTTCAGGCTCTGAGCACTTTCAACACTTCTTCGCATCCCGAGAACTTCAATAACTTCTACTTCTTCGGTATCTTTTGCTATTGCTTTATCATTAGCTTCTTGTGCAAACACACCTGATGAACCAGTAATAGTAAATGTACTGCACACAGCAATAGATAAAATATTTCTTTTAAAATTAATCGACATTATGTTAACCCCTAATTTTGATCATTATTTACTCTGAATAATTGTCGTTTTTATATGTAGGTCTACTTAATTTTGAATATTA
>JAGSHH010000191.1 GCA_023954655.1 Colwelliaceae bacterium | reverse complement strand
TTTTTAAATAGAGTTGAACAAATTGTTGATTGGTCTTTAGCTCGTGAATTATATGTCATCATTAATATTCATCATGATGATTGGTTTAAAACCGATTATGACAACATCAGTAATAAAAACCGCTTTGATAGTATTTGGATAAAACTTTCAGAAAGATTCAAAGAAAAATCTTCTCGATTAATTTTTGAAATATTTAACGAACCACATGGATTAACTGTTGAAGAACTTAACAGCGTAAATAAAAGAGCTTTATCTATCATCCGTAATCAAACTTCAAATCGTCTTGTGGTTTTTGCGGGCAATGAATACTCAAACATAGATACATTAGTTACTATGGATATTCCGGATAGTAATGATAGATTCCTTATTGGAAATTTCCATAGCTATGACCCATGGAACTTTGCTGGTATTTGCACACAAGAGTGGGGAAGTGAACAAGATAAACAAGCTTTAAGAGAAATTTACCAAAAAGCAAATAACTGGTCTTTAGAGCATGATATTCCTGTGATGGTAAATGAATTTGGTGTCGCAAAATATGATTTTAAACAACCCGAAAATATTTGTATTCAATCTCAACGAGAAAGCTATATTCGTGCACACGTAAATTATGCAAAAGAATTTGGTATTGCAGCTTCTTTTTGGGATGATGGCGGTTCATTTAGCACTTATGACCGTACAAATAACACTTGGGGCCCTGAAAAAGATATCTTAATCGATAATCAATAGCCGTTAATAATAAACATTATGAATATACCAATTTTTATAAAGTACCTTTTTCTCCTTCTGACATTAGCTTCAACTAATGGAATAGCTAATACTAAATCACTCGATCTTGCTGTTATGTCCTTAAATGTCTATGGCTGGAAAACGATGCCTCAGCATAGTGCAGATTATGCTGACATCATTAAGAAATATAAAATTGATGTCGTAGGAATACAAGAAGGCGTTGATGACTGGCAGCTTAAAAGTCATCAACCAACTGACTATAGTCGCTCAACTGCCTTGAAAGAATCTTTAGGTGAATGTTGGCAACATATATTTCAAATTTTTATCAATCAGTGCTCAGGGATTAAGTTTGTTGATTCTGGTCGTTTTGACCTTACCGATGGTCCAAATGCAACGAGAACGGGAGAGTTTGCCATTATCTCAAAAGCAGACAATAAATATTTATTGGTAAATATCCACTGGGATCATGAAAGCCAAGTAACTCGAATTGCTAATGCCAATGAAACAGCCGAATTAATCAATAAAAATAATCAATACCCTACTATATTATTAGGCGATTTTAATAGCTCATGTTTTGGAGATGAAGTCTCTATTGTGCAATCTAAAACAAAGATGAGTTTATTCGCTAACGCTGGAATCGACTGTTTGTTAATTAAAGGGTTAAGCGGCCATTCCAAAACTATTAATGCTTATCCTTCTGATCACCCTGCTATTATTGCAACGTTAAAACCCAAAGCATAACTTTAAAGTTATGCGCTTGAAAGGTTTAGGTCTCTCTATTAATAAAATCTAATAGTTAAACAATAAACTGACTAATCGTTTTATTTAAATCTAAAGTAATATCCCTTTGAACATTACTTTTAGTAGACATTTCACCGGTTTGAGCCACTGTTGTATCTGCTAATTCATTAACTGATACGGTTTGTCGTGATATTTCATCAGATGCTGAAGCCTGTTCTCGTGTTGTTGAAGCCGTTTCATTAGATTGTTCTTCAATTAATGAAATTGCTTCATTTATTTGTTGTAATTTATCGCTCACTTGGCTGATCAATTCTACACCCTGATTAGTCTTATCTCGCCCTACATTCATAGCCCTCACAGCATTTTCAGCTGAGGTATGGAGTTTAGCAATAATAGCTTCAATATCTCCTGCTGACTCTTGAGTTCTACTTGCTAATGTTCTCACCTCATCTGCAACAACAGCAAAACCTCGACCTTGTTCACCGGCTCTGGCTGCTTCAATGGCAGCATTTAATGCAAGTAAATTTGTTTGGTCTGCAATGGCTTTAATAACATCGAGCATGCCACTAATAGACTCAGAATTTTGGTGAAGTTCTCCAACAACTCCAGCAGCCGTCGATACATCTTCAGATAAATCACCCATTAGATGAGTAGCATTCGCTGCTAACTCACGCCCTTGTAAAGATTCTGTAGTCGCTCTTTTTGCATAATCTAAAGCTGTTTGGGCATTATCAGAAATACCATGTATCGTTTGTGTCATTTGTGTTGCAGCAGTTGCTATTTGCTCAATATAGCCTTTTTGCTCACCGACATTATTGGTAAAGTCTGACACCAATACAGTAACATCATCAGACTCTTTCAATACTTGATCTGTCGTTTCACTGCATTGTTTAATGATGTTTTGAATATTTTCAACAAACACATTAAATGATTTACTCAATTGACCAAGTTCATCATTTCTATTCATATTGATACGTTGAGTTAAATCACCATCACCTGTAGCTATATCATCCATTGCAGAAACAATTTTCATTAATGGATTAGTGAGCAGCTTTTTAATTGCAAAAACTGTGACACCAGACGTGATTAATACAACAAAAACTACCATGATAATAGATGAAATAATTGATTCATTCACAGGATTTGAGATCACACTTTCAGGCACCATAAAGCCTATCCGCCAATCAAGTTCTAATGTTTCATCTTTTACAGAACTGACTACGACTAAATAGTTTTCCCCTTGCCAAGTTACACTGCTTAATATTTCATTCTTCATCTTACTTTCTTTAAGCAACTCACTAAATCCATCACCACCTTCAAAGATACTATCCACTTTATCCAATGTAGGGAGTTTACTCATATCAATCCGATTGTTTTTATCAGGAAATGATATTATTTGACCTTCTTTACTATATAAAAATCCAAAGCCTAGGCCTTTATATTTCATAGTATCAACAAGTTTACTTTTCACTTCTGACGATAGGACATCAATTCCTACGACACCAAGAAGTTGCTTTTCACTGCCATAAACTGTGGATTTAATTGAGGTTACAATAGAGCCATCATTAGCATCAATTTCTGGTTTCGTAATAAACAATCTATCTCGTTTTAATGCCTGTCCCCACCAAGGTCTTTTGCTAGTGTAATAAGCATCATCATTGTATCGACCATTAAGATCAAAATATTCATGTGTGGAAGCTGGGGCATAAAAGACTGATTTAATCATCTCATCATGTCTAGAAGCATTCTTAAATAACTCGACAACACGTTGATAATTTTCATCAGAGTCAATTTCAGAACCTCGGACTGTATAATTTTCAAACCAATGATTTACAAAAGAATTGCCAACTAAGGAAGTTACTACTCTCGAGCGTTCTCTAAAAAATTCATGAATTGCATCAGAAGTTTTTTGAGTTGATGCCCTTAAATCCCCTAAAACAGATGCTTCAACAGTGGCCGCACGTTCAGAAGTAACAGTTGTAGCCACTATTATCGCTATAACTGTGAGAATACTTGATACAGATAGTAAAACTTTACGTATAACAGATTGTTGATTCTTCATATATCACCTGCGTTAATCTATTTATTGTTATTATTATTTTGTTGTAATGTTTTACCATAAATAAATCAAAAAGACGAAAAAACCAATAAGTTACCTTAATAATTGTTTAATGAATAACTTAGCAACCACTGATAGAAATCATCACTGGAATAAACACGTGTCCATGCATCATGTTCCATATCTTCATGGACCGTAAAACGCACTTTGGTATGTCCAAGTTCTCTGAGCTTGTCAATTCCTGCATAAAAATACGGTATTTTTACTGAGCTATCTCGGCCACCGGCAAATTGCCAAATGGGTATTTTATGCTCTGCAATAGATGTCATAAAATCAGGATGTCCCCAACCAACTACAGGTGCAATAGCAGCAAACTTTTCAGGGTGTTTACTCGCTATATACCATGTTCCAAAACCACCATAACTTAAACCAGATAAATAGGTTTTATTACGATTAACTCTATATTTTTGAGTGACATTTTCAAGAATATTTAATAAATCACTTTCTACTTGTTCCCAACCTAAAGGCCTTAGTGGAGCAACAGCTGACATATCACTTATTGACAATTCTCGATTAATTTTTTTCTCTGTAATAAATGCGGTAGAACGAGGAGGAACTCCATCAATTAAACGTTTTGGTATTTGGCTGGGTTTCCTATTATCAATATACCCTAATCCTCTCTGATCAAAGTCAAACATATGCAGCTGAGGAGAAATAATAATAAATGGCAAGTCTTTTTTCTGTATCCAAGCTTCATAAACAGGGCCATGGCTAAGCACATAATCGAGCTCATCATTACCGTTGCCACGTTCACCGTTTCCATGAAGAAATAACATTACTGGCCAGTTTTTATTCGGCTCAGAATGATAACCACGAGGTAAATAAACAAAATAATTTCGTTCTTTTTGATCGTTATTACTTACATAATTTTCCCGAAGTAACTGTTCTTCTGAACGTGTTATATTTGTATTCTTACAAGCTGTAAACATCGACATTGTAACCATTAATAACAATACTATTTTCAAACTATTACCTATTTATTTATTGGGATAACCCATTGATTATTCTTATGATCAACTTTACCAAACATTTGTTCAACAACAACTTGATCAATAATCTTTATGCCACGTTCGGCCATTTTAACTAGTGTATCTTCACCCAATCGATCAGGTGTTCGATCTGGAAAATTACGGCGTGTACGATGAATCCAATAAGTATCCGATAAGTTATCACGTTCGAATGCATTAATAACACCTTGGTAACCTATCATAAACCCTAATAATCCTCCCCAAGTCGCAGTAGGGTTATCCGAATCCCACCCCGATAACGAGCCTATTTGAATGGTCCTTTTGATATCACCTTGGCCGTAAAACAAGCTAACTAAACTCGCTGAAAAGTTTATTCCTGCTTCAAATGGGTCTTTATAATCATACCCATCAGCTTTGTTTAATTGATAACGTTGGTATACAGCATCACGTGTTTTTTCCCAATTACTTTTGTCTGTATTTGTTTGATAAGACCGCCAAACAAAATCATACATTTTGGCAACCGTTGATTGATCGGGTAACTGTTTTCTTGCTTGATGTGCTAACCATTGTGTTTGTGCTTGTATATTTAAAGATTTATCTACTATTGAGGCAAGTGAATGCATCACAACATAAAATTCAGACACCCACTGCGCATCATATTTAGCAGAAGTTCTAATAGGTAGATGCGCAAGTTTTAGCGCAACATCTTTTCTAACCGGAGCTAATAAACCGAAAATTTCTGTTGTGAGTTGTGCATCTATCATCATATATTTTTTATTATGCTCAGGCTCACTCGTTAAGGGCGGTAACAAACCTTGCTCCATCAATATTCGAGCTTGCTGATTAGACTCCCACAGAAAGTTATCCTTCTGTGGTTTAGATTCTGGAAATTTTTTGTAAAAAGGAGCATCGTTTTCTGAATAAATATGAGTCAACCAACCATTGCGAATTTGTTCAGCGGTCAATAAACTCGTTTGATATTTTTCATGAAGATAATGATACATATACTCAATGTCAGTATCATCGTCAGCCCCCCAAGGTTTACCTTTCTCAACAAAGTAGAAATCGATAACATTACTATGCGGTACAAACTCTCCCCACATTGCTTTTAAGTCTTTACTTCCCCAATCTTCATCAGTATAAAATGGCATTGTGCCAGGTGTGCCAACCTTGTCCATTTCAGTAATTAATCCAGTCCAATTAGCAATATTTTGTCCTAACCAAAAACCATGTAACTTTTCTTGATAATCAGTCCTAGAAATATTAATCGTCGTTTTTTCACTAGCATTACAATTCAATGAATTTAATAAAACTATAAAGAATAATACAGGTAAACCTAGGTTGATTTTCATAGTAAAACAGTCCTTTCTAACCCTATGGAAGCGCTTCCAAAGATTACTAAATAAGTACAATCATGGCAATAGTTTAGAAGTTTAAGAGGGATCAATTGCACAGATTGAAAAGTAAATATATTCATCAAAAATTATATTTTTCCAGTCAGATATTGTTGACGTTCTTCTTTCGAAAATTTTTCAATGGCATAACGAAGCATCGTTCTTGGCATGTTTTTATAGTATTCGTTAAGAAATTTTTGTTCTGCCTCTTTATTTTGATTTCCTACTTCTCTTAACATCCAACCAACAATTTTATGAATAAGATCATGGCTATCATTCAATAATGTTTTTGCAATAACAAAAGTATCTTCAAACTGTTGCTCTTTTATAAAAGTATACGTTGCCATCATCGACATACGTCGTTCCCATAGATCATCAGAGAGTGATAATTTATGAAGTATTGCTCTATCTTTATCTAATAAAAATTTACCAAGAATTTTATGTGCTGAACTATCAACTAAATCCCAGTTATTGATATATTGAGTATGTAAAAGATAGGTATCAACAATTAAACTTTGCGTTTGATGAGATGATTTAGCCCGTTCAAACAATGAGACTAAAAAGAATATCGCGCATAAGCGAACTTCATGATATTCGCTTTTTAATAACTTAATTGCATCTTCTAAATTAG
>JAGSHH010000057.1 GCA_023954655.1 Colwelliaceae bacterium | reverse complement strand
GCTAAGGCTTAATGTCAGCTTATGGCTACAAGTGATCATTAAGTTTGCTTACTGAATCCTAGATAATGCGACCGAAATTTTGAAATATTAAAATATCAGTCACTTTCAAAGTTAAAGCAACTCTAGCTCCAATGATGAATTAATCTCAAGTAATATGACTAGTCACATTAGTTAACCAGAATTATGATTAATCATAAAATATTTAAAATAAATTAGAGTAAAGGCTTTACTTTTATAGAGCTCTTACTCTATAATGCATTTGTTCCTAGCGAACGCCTGTTGTAATAATTTGATATTCTAGCTTTCCCCAAAGCTACACAGCCGAAGATTTTATCTTCGGTTTTTTTTTGGCTTTCATATGCTCTTCTATATTAAATTCAATTATGTAGAACTTAAGAAATCAATATTACTTTGATCAAATCTCGATAATGTTGGAAATACTTGCGCAATTTCTGAATCGCTTAAGCCAAACCACTTGGCTAATTGAGCTCCATATTCTTCACTTGATGTAGTTGGGATCATTCGTCCATCGGCAATATCATCTTTACTATTTAAGGCAAGCTCTGGCATTTCACCATATAGCTCTCCGCCATTAACTGCACCACCCATAACAATTTGATGACCTCCCCAACCATGATCAGTACCATCACCATTACTTGTCAGTGTGCGCCCAAAATCTGAAGCAGTAAACGTGGTGACAGAATCAGAAAGACCAAGTTCATCCATTGAATCATTAAACCTATTCAAAGCATTACTTAATGTGCTCAATAACCTAGGATGGTCCTCAAGTTGTCTGTCATGAGTATCCCACCCACCAAAACCTATAAAAAATACTTGTCTATTCATTGCTAATGTATTTCTAGAGGCAATCAGTTTTGTTGTCATAGCTAACTCTTGTGATAAAGAGTCCTCATCAAACGTTGTGACAAATTCAGGGAGACTATCTAACGCTTGGTTTACCTTTAATGCATTGGTACGAGATGTCGACATAATTTTTTTGTATGCATTTCCTAAAGAGTGATTATCTAATGCAGTCAGCTGATCAAACAATTCAATCCGTCTATTATTCCAATCTTTTAATGGGTTTAATGCTTCAAACATTGGCGCACCATTGGCAGTCATAGAATAAGGCTGAACAAGATTACCCGTTTGCATCACATTATTACCAGCAAGAGAAATATTCATTGATATGGCATTTGATGTAGTATCTGTAATTAAATCAGCCATTCTACCTGCCCACCCAGCCAGTTCACCTATATTGCTACCACCTGTTTCCCATAATTTTTGTTGGTCATTATGAGAAAACAATTGCGGGGGCAACTTAGCACTACCATTTTCAATAGCAGCTTTTAATGTAGGTTCTACGAGTGGGCCAACATTATTAACAAATGCTAACCGCCCTTGATGAAATAAATTGGCGAGTGGGTTCATGTAATCAGGCACACCCAAAGCATATGGTAGAGATGTATTTGTAGATAAAGGCGTTAATGAATTTTGTGCAATTGCTAAATTTTGTCTCACTCCAGCATAGGTTTGATAATCGGTGTTTTCTGTTGGGATTAACATATTGTATGAATCGTTTCCTCCGTAAAGAAAAATACAAACTAATGCTTTATAACCCTCAAGGGTAGTTGATTTTGCAGCTGCATTGATCATTGCTAACTGTTGACCTACAGCAGAATAACTTGTTGCTCCAATACTAGAAGCAAGTATCGACTTTAAAAATTGGCGTTTATTCATTGTCTAATTCCTTACTTCTATCGTTGAATAGCATATTGAGGTGATGACAATATAAGAAACACTAAATTCCCTATTTTGCTTTCAATATTTTGTTGGTTATCTTCATCATATGCTGATACCAATAATGTAATAGCATCTTCACTCAACGTGCCGGCTGTTAATACTATATTTAAATGTTCGAGTAACGCTTGAGCACCGTCTTGTTCAACAATATTCACTTCTTTTGTAAAATCTAAATACAGCTCATCTCCTTCTGAAATATTTGTATCGGCAATATCTCCTGAAAAATTCCGCCAGAGACCGTACCAAGCAAAAAAGTTAATCGTGTTGGTCATAGTAGATTCTGTCGCTATTTGCAATTCAGGCGCGATAAGTCCTTCGTTAGCTTTTAATTCAATAGGACCATAATCAGGTCGATAAAAGTTAAACACCGAAGGTGATGCTAAAGGTGCTTGACCAAAAAAATACTCTGGCCAACTCATGTCAATACGCTCACTAACATAAGTTAGATTAAATGCTCGCCACATATGAGTTGCTCGAATAAGAGGCTCTCGCACTTTACCAAAAGTGTTTTCTGCAAGTTGATGACCCGTTCTAGCTTCTTCATCTAATAATATAGCTTTTATTACCGCCGCTAAATCCCCTCTCTCTCCAAAGCCATTGTCGGTAAATATTTCGGATATTCGTTTAATATATGCTGGAGTTGGATTACTAGTTATAAGTTTTTGTATTAATTGTTTAGCAATAAATGGTGCAACATTATTATGGTTAGCTAGTGCATCTAAAGCCATTGATAAATCTTGTTCGGGAGCTTGATTAGCCGGTAATAAAACACCAGTGAATAGTTGTTTTTCTTCGGTATCATGAAAAGAAGAAACGGCAACCATAGTGTCAATTAAGTTAAAGTTATCCCACCACCTATACCATGTTTCATCTGTTGTTCCATTGAAATGCCAACCGGTAAATACATGAGCGAAGCCCTTTATAACATCTTGATCGTAACTGGGGATAGGTTGCTCGTTTGAGTCTAATTTTATAGAGCCATCCATATTCAATTCAACTAAACCTATTGAAAAGAGCTGCATCACTTCACGAGCATAATTTTCATCTGGACGAATATTTCTTTCTACATCCGGTTTTTCATTACCTAGCATACTTAAATAAACACCCATCGCAGGCGACAAGGTTATTTCTTCAAGGAGATCACGATAGTTACCAAAAGCATTTTTAATTAATAAATCATAATAGTTAGTCAGGGCCTCTGGGGAGTCAAAAAGTACACCATTAAATTCTGATACAACAAATATTTCACTGAAAGCAAATGCCACACGTTGGCGTAATTGATCTTCGGAGTATAAACTTCTTTGCCACCATGCAGAAATTCGATAAGAACGCCAAAAATCTTCATTGTCTACAAATGGCTCAACTAAAGGCATGTGGTAACTTGGAGATAAGTTTATTTGCTCATCAATCCACTCTTCGTTGCCTTGTTCAACTAATGATTCAATATCAGCAGTTGTTGCGCCAAAAGTTGCTTGATTCAACAAGCGTGCTGCATCTATTTTCTGCTGATAGGGATCAACAGGCTCTGGGGTTGGAGGAGTAATTACCGGTGGTGGAACACTAGTTGGAGGATCACTCTTTGAGTCTCCTCCACAAGCCACTAATAATGATAATGCTAGTAAAAAAGGTAACAATTTACACATAACGAAATCCATTTATAGATACAACTCGTTGAAATTTTAGCCTAGGATCTCTTTTAATGTATGTCAAATAGACGTACTAAAGAGTTAAACAATAGTTTTAAAAATAATAGTTTATAAGGTAGGTATTTTTTAAAACACTATTATGTACATATTGGTATATACATTATGAAGAATTTAATAGCCAAAGGTGATCTCACTTTCGGCTTTATAGTTATTGATTTTATTAGGAATTACTTGGTTTATTTAGCGTTTACTTACCAATATTTTTAACTTTTTTAAGCTCTACATCTCTAATTTCTTGAACGTATATTGCTTCTGGTTTAGCTTTTTTGGTGGAGTAAATAACAATACGTCTTTGTGTTACTTGTATTCCATATTCCCCAGAAACAATATAAACACCACGGGGATATTTTCCTGATGTTGGATACCAGCCTGATTTATGATCATTTAGCCATTGGGCTAATTCAATATAAGCAGGATCATCAGCGGTTAGATTGACAGTTTTATCACGATCATCACTTAAAAAGGCTTTAACTTTAGGCTGCAATTGAATATCAAAAGGTTTGCTACAGCCAACAAAGACAAACACCGAGATAGTTAAAACTGATAATATGCGAATAAATTGATTCATATAACACTCTAATACATTAATAATATTGATAACTATGGTCAATTTAACAATGTTATAAAATCATTCTCAAGTGGTATTAATTTTTTTTACTGTTTACCCTTTCTAGATCATATTTCACTTTCTAATGCATCAGCTTTTACTAGCCAATTACAAATAATATTATTCGCTTGTTCCATACCTGTTTTCTTAAGTGATGAGAATGCTTGCACGGTAATGTCTGCATTTAAAGGAGCGAGATTTTTCTTAACTTTCAATACTTCTGCACTTGCCTTACCTTGAGATAATTTATCTGATTTCGTCAATAATACTAAGATTGACAATTCACTATCTGCTGCCCATTCGATAAGGTCTCGATCTAAATCTTTAAGCGGATGACGAATATCCATTAAAACTACTAATCCTTGCAGACACTCACGTTTTTCAAGATATTCACCCAGTGCTTTTTGCCACTTCTTCTTCATTTCAAGTGGTACTTTAGCAAAGCCGTAACCCGGTAAGTCTACTAAACGTTTATTTTCAGCGACTTCAAAAATATTAATTAATTGTGTTCGGCCTGGAGTTTTACTAACTCTTGCTAAGCCTCGTTGATTTGTTAGCGTGTTTAATGCACTTGATTTACCTGCATTAGAACGACCAGCAAAAGCTACTTCAATACCCACATCTTCTGGTAAACGGCGAATATCAGGCGCACTAATGGTAAATGTAGCCTTGTTAAGGTGAACAGCAGGGTTAGACAAAATAACTTCCAGATAAACTAAATATAAAGCGTTATTATATCTCTTTTTCAAAAATAATAATTAAAACCCTGCATTTTTTAATGTTTTTTTTCACCTCCTACTTAATTATTATGAGCATTAGTGTAAAATGCCGCGTTAAATTTACTCATTTCAGCAACGCTTCGCTACATTAAAGCAAGTCATTTACACAGAGAGAGTCTCTTATGAAAAAAGTCTTATTTTCTATTATCCTCGGATTAGGTATGTTATCTCATGCTAATGCGTTTGTAGGTGATGCAAAAGCCGGTAAAGCTAAAGCTGCTACATGTGCAGGTTGTCACGGCGCTAATGGTATTGGCATTATGGATGCGTATCCAAATATTGCTGGTCAACATGCTGATTATCTTGCAAAGCAGTTAAAAGCTTTTAAATCAGGTGAACGTAAAGACCCTGTAATGGCGCCTATGGCAGCAATATTATCAGATCAAGATATGGCTGACGTCGCAGCGTACTATGCCAGCTTTTCTCGTGATGGCTCTGCACCCGCTGAAACGGCAACAACAACGGAAGAAACAAGTACAACAGCTACACCAGTAGCAGCTGCTCCAGTTAAAGTTGAATTTGTAGCCGATGCTAAGTCAGGCAAAGCACTTTATGAGCATGGTGATAAAGCTCGTGGCATAACCGCTTGTATTGATTGTCACGGTAAAGAAGGCAACAGTGATGTATTAATTAATCCTAACTTGTCTGCACAACATCCTGAATATATTGAAAAGCAATTAAAAGCTTTTAAAGATGTATCTCGTCATAATGCTGCGATGAATCAAGTATCTGGCAATTTATCTAACGACGATATTGCAAATTTAGGTGCATACTTTAAAGACCCAGCATCTGTAGGTGAAGTTAAAGCTTCTGCTGCAATTGTTGCAGTTAAAACATTCACAGGTGACATAGAAGCTGGCAAAACAAAATCAGCAACTTGTGCAGCTTGTCATGGTGCAGACGGTAATGCGTTAGTTGCTATTTATCCATCTATTGCAGGTCAAAGCGAAGCCTATTTAGTTAAACAATTAAAAGACTTCAAATCAGGCACACGTAACGATCCTGTAATGGCAGGTATGGTTGCCGCACTCTCTGAAGATGACATTCAAAATATTTCAGCTTTTTTTGCTTCTCAAACTTTAACTCCTGCTGTAGCTGAAACAAGTGCTTTAGGTAAAAGTTTATACATGAGCGGGAATGCCAAAGAAGGTATATCTGCATGTATTGCTTGTCATTCTGTCAATGGTAAAGGAATGGATAAGGCTGGATTCCCAGCAATTGCTGGTCAAAGTGCAACTTACCTGAAGTCACAGCTTGAGAAATTTCGCTCTAAAACTCGTACCAATGATAACAATGGTATGATGCAGAACATTGCACTTAAGTTGTCTGATAAAGATATTGATGCATTAGCAAGCTATATGGCTTCACTAAAATAATTAATGACTTAATTTGAGCCTTATTGTTTATTCATATTCATGTGAGTACGACATAGGTTCAAAGTATAAATAAAGCAGCGTTTAACGTTGCTTTTTTTTGTTAAATTCATAATTTAACTGGCAAAAACCAACCGATCTCTTACACTAAAAAAGCGTTATATATTGATAAAGAGCTTTTAGTGAATGATACAAACTCATTAGATGAATTAATTGCATGTCTCCATTGCGATACGTTAGCAACTTCACCTAGTTTAGCTGCAGGAGAAACAGCACTGTGCCCTTGTTGTGGCAATAAACTTTTTTCACGAAAAAAAGACTCCATTAATCGCACTATGGCTATTTCTCTTGCCGGATTAATGCTTCTCTTTCCTGCAATAACTTTACCTATTATTGGTGTTGGTGTAGCGGGAAAATATAACGACGCATCACTAGTTGATTGCATTATGTTAATGATAAATGACGATTTTTACATTATTGCATTTAGCGTTTTCTTGTTTACCATTGCTATACCTAGCGTTAAAATATTTTCAGCTTTTTACCTTTCCTATAAAATAAAAAGAAAACAAATAAGTTCATCTTTACTTATTTTCTACCGTTCTTATCATCTGTTTGATAGTTGGGCGATGATACATGTATTCTTTTTAGGAATAATTGTGTCTATTTACAAGCTCATTTCCTTAGATGAATTAACTGTTGGCAGCGGTTTGATAAGTCTTTTATTGTTGCTGCTCTGCTCAACGCTTATTAGTATCACCATAGATCAAAAGCTTATTTGGGATACTCTGGAGAGTGAATTTGCACCAAAAAGCTAAAAGATTAAATCTTGGTAGTTGCCCTTGTTGTAACAAGGTCAACAAAATGTCAGCAGAGAAACAAAGTTGCTCAAGATGCAATTATATTTTCAGCCAACGAAAATCTAATAGTGTGCAATACACATTAGCTTGGACGATTGCAGCTATTATTATGTTCATTCCTGCCAATATTTATCCAATGATGGTTTTCTATACATTAGGTAGACCAGAGAGTTCTACTATCCTAGAAGGCATTGCTTCATTTATTCAACAAGGACTTTATCCGATAGCATTCATTATTTTTATTGCCAGCTTTGTCATTCCACTTGGAAAAATAATTGGTTTATTAATATTACTTTATAATACAAAGAGCCACTCTAGAATATCTAAACAAAAACAAACAAAAATGTATTACTTGATAGCTTCGTTAGGTCCTTGGTCAATGTTAGATGTTTTTGTAGTATCAGTAATGGCTGCGGCAGTAAACTTTGGTTTTTTCACCTCAATTGAAGCAGGATCAGGTATCACTTATTTCACACTCATGGTTATTTTTACAATTTTTGCTGCTGAAAGTTTTGACCCAAGATTATTATGGGATATAGAAAGAAGGAATATAAATGAGCGATAAGAATGAAACTCGACACCCTGAAGCTTATATCATCAGAAAAAAGGGTATATCCGCTATATGGATTGTGCCGATTATAGCTGTGTTATTTGGTACTTGGTTAATCATTAAAACCGTATCTGAAAAAGGGACATTTATCACCGTTCAATTTGATAATGCAAGTGGCTTAGTCGTTGGTAAAACAGAGGTTAGATATAAAGGTTTACCAGCAGGTATTGTAACTGATATTGAGGTTTCTGAAGACTTACAAAGCGTCATTGTTGAAATTGAAATGGTCGCAAGTGCAAAAGATATGTTAACCGATAAAACATTGTTCTGGTCAGTCACTGCAGATATTTCTTTTCAGGGAGTTTCAGGTTTAGAGACGATATTTTCAGGTAATTATATTAATGTTCAGCCAGATTTAGAAGGTAAAGGAGATCCAAGAAGAGAATTCATCGCACTCAGCGAACCTCCTAATTTAAACGAAGCTACACCAGGTTTACATATAAATTTGCAAACTGATCAGCTAGGTTCTTTAGTTAGAAATTCACCTGTCAGTTACAAGCAAATCAATGTTGGTTATGTTTCAGGTTATCAATTTGATGATCAGTCTGGCAAAGTAAATATTAAAGTTTTCATTGAGCCTGACTATGCTCATTTGGTTAAAGAAAATTCGCGATTCTGGAATGCTAGTGGCTTTGAAATATCAGGTTCTTTAACGTCAGGTGTACAAGTAAAAACGGGATCATTAGCCTCTATCGTTTCCGGCGGTATTGCTTTTTCTGATCCAAAATTTGAAACCATATTATCGCCAGCAAAAAATGGGCAAGAATATACCTTATTTTCAGATTTTCAAACTGCAGAAATGGGGCATGAAATCAAACTAGTTATTAATTGGGATGCTAATGTTGATAGAGGCGCTAACATAATATATCAAGGGTTAAAGCTAGGTATCATTGACACTATTTCAAACATTGACCCTCAAACCAGAAAAATCACTGCCTTGGCAAAAATAAACCCACGTGCAGTACCTTATTTAACAAGTGAAACTCAATTTTATGTTGTGACTCCTCAAGTAGATTTAGGAGGCATCACAAACCTTACAACTCTATTTAAAGGGCCATATATTAGTTTACGTCCATCATTGAAGGGGCAATCTAAAAATCAATTTACTGTATTTAATAACAAACCCGCTTATCACTATGACGAACCAGGTTTACATTTAGTATTAAAAGCCAATCATATTGAGTCATTAAATGTCGGCTCAGGAATTTTTTACAAAAAACAGAAAGTTGGTACTGTTCAAGCAATAAGTAATAAAGCTTTAGAAAATGTTTTTGTGCATATTCATATTGAAGAAAAATACCAAAAGCTTGTTAATCACAATAGTCGATTTTGGAATGCGAGCGGCATAAAAATACAAGGTGGTTTGCAAGGGTTTGAAATACAAACTAACTCACTTCAATCAGTATTAACCGGAGGAATTGAGTTTGATAAACCAGAAAAAATAGAGAGTTCACTCATAGAAAATGGTGCTGAATATCAGCTATATGATAATAAAAGAACCGCAATGCAACGTGTTAATTTCGAGTTAAATATACGTTCAACAACAGGGTTAAATTCTCGCACTAGGATTATCTATAAAGGTGAAGAAATTGGCTCAGTTCATAAAATTGAACGTCATGCTGAATTTAACACTTTACAAGTGGGTGTATTACCCGACTATGAATTTTTATTGAGAGAACAAACACAGTTTTGGATTGTTAGACCCAACATTTCATTCGCAGGATTAAGTGATACAGATGCCTTATTTGGTGGTGCTTATATTGGTGTTAGTTCAGGAAAAGGTGAAATTAAAAATTCGTTTAAAATCTCATTATCTCCTCCTGCAAGAAACATTAGCTCGAGTGGTTTGCAACTCACACTGCTCTCAAAAAAAGGAAATGTGCCCAATCCGGGTAGTCCTATCACTTATCGAGGAATTTTGGTTGGTCAAATAGACAATATTTCTCTGAATAAAACCGGTGATGATTTAAAAATACATATCACTATTAATGATGAACATAAGCACCTTATTAATCATTTTAGTCGATTTTATAATGCAAGTGGATTAACCATTTCAGGTGGCATTAATAATTTCTTAGTTAAAACTGAGTCAACGGATACACTACTACGTGGTGGAATTAGCTTTTTAAACCCTGAAAATCAACCAGTAGATGAAGCGCTTAAAGAAGGTGAAGAATTCACTTTATTTGAAAATATTGAGCATGCAGAACTGGCAGGTGTAGCCATTAAAATATATTTTAATGATGTATCGGGTCTAACGAAAGACTTGAAGATAAAACATCATAATCAACAAATAGGTATGATTTCCCGTATTGATTTTGATGATAAAGGCTACGGCGCAAATGTTTACGCCTTTTTAAATGATTACGGTAAAAGATTTGCAGTTGATGGTACAAAGTTTTGGTTAGCTAGAACTGAGCTTGGATTAGTTGGCTCAAAAAATATTACCTCTATTCTTGAAGGTGGATTTATCAGTGTAATGCCAGGTGATGGTAATGAAAAAATAATATTTTACGCTGAAGATATTGCCCCAGCGGTTACTGAATTACCTTATGGCTTAAATATAAAATTAGAAGCGAATTCTTTAGGCTCAATTCGTGTAGGCAATCCAGTACTGTACCGACAAGTTAAAGTTGGTAATGTTATTGGCCTTGATCTCTCATCAACTGCCGATAAAGTTAATGTTTATATCAATATTTCTAATCGTTATGCACCACTTGTCAATGCAACTAGCAAGTTTTGGAACAGCAGTGGATTTAATGTAGATGCAAGCATTTTCTCAGGAGTAAATATCGACTCTGAGTCAATTGAGACGTTAATATCAGGGGGTGTTTCTTTTGCGACACCTGAGTCATCAAAAAATACAACTATCCCTGTAATTTCTCAAGGGCATAGCTTTAAACTTTATGATGATGTGAAAAATGACTGGCAAAATTGGCAGCCTAAAATACAATTAAATGATTAATAGTTATAAGAAAATTAATACTAAAAGTGGTGATAAAATAAATTATGTCGCCATTTTCACTATTTCTAAGGTAAAGTTACAAAGCTCTTAAAATAAAAACTAATATTTTCAATAGGTAACAATTTGGCACACCACCTGCTGTTACTAAAAACTAATAACAATAATGGTAAAACCAAAATGGAAAATAGCAGCTTATCGTCACCACAACCCAATCAAGTAACCACAAAACTTGATCCAGTCAATAATAACCAACGAATCCAGGTTATGGACTTATTGAGGGGGTTTGCCTTAATCGGTATTATTTTCATGAATATTGAGTGGTTTAATCGACCGGTTAATGATTTGTTGAGTTTTGACTATCAACAAACAGGTCTTGATTGGGCTGCAAGTTGGCTAATAAAAGTATTTATAGAAGGTAAGTTTTATAAACTATTTTCATTACTCTTTGGTATGGGCTTCGCTGTGATGCTGATCAGAGCTCAAGAAGTTGGTAGACCCTTTGGCGCATGGTTCACTCGTCGTATGCTAGCTTTATTCTTTTTTGGTATGTGCCATTTAGTTTTTCTGTGGGGAGGAGATATTTTACATGATTATGCATTTGCAGGTTTAATGTTATTAGGTTTTGTACTCTTACTAAGAACCAAACGATTTTCTAAACATAATAATCCAAATACTTTTTTAAAATTCGGAGTTTGGGTAATTGCCTTCCCCTTATTGATATCAATATTAGCTTCTTTATATTTTGGTGTGACACGCACTAACCAAATAATGGAAGAGGATTGGCAGCAACAACAAACGATCATTCAGTTATCAGATCAACAGCTAGAAGAATTAAGTAATCAACCTGACTACTTAATTGAAAAAGAAGAAAATGACAATCTACCTATTGATGGTGAAAATGACATTGATAACGAAACCAATGAAGATAACATGACACCTGAAGAGCTTATAGCTCAAAAAGTTAAACAACGCGTTGAACGAAAGCTAGAAAAAGAGCGTTCAATACTAACTGAAACTCAAGCTTTCACCCAAAATAGTTATTTTGAAGCAACCAAATATCGAGCTGAAGAGTCGTTATCAAAATTAGCAATAACCCCAGTCTTTGCAACTTTTGTTTGCTTACCTTTATTTATGATTGGTTACTGGTTAGTGGCTACAGAACGCTTAAAAAAACCAGAATTATACCCAACATTTTTTAATGTATTAGCTTGGGGAGGGTTATTTATTGGCATTATTTTCAATATATCAGGAACATACCTTACCTTACACCCGGCAGCTAAAGGGGCAGTAGAAATAAATGCCATTGGTAATTCATTGCTCTTTTATGGTCAAGTCATCATGGCTGCAGGATATGTTGGTTTATTTGTAAAATTATCGTCGAAGGCAAAGTTTTTAAAACTATTTTCTTGGTTATCTCCGCTTGGAAAAATGGCATTAACAAACTATATAACTCACTCAGTCATTCTTACTAGCATATTTTATGGTTACGCTGGCGGTATGTTCGGTCAGGTAGGCAGAGCTGAACAAATGTTGATTGTAGTGGCGATTATTTTTTCACAAGTGTTCTTTTGTAAGTTTTGGCTAAGCCACTTTCGCTTTGGCCCTCTCGAGTGGTTATGGCGTTCAATGACATATTTAAAGCTACAGCCATTTAAACATAAAACCTAACCAATTAAGGTTCAGTATTAGCAGTTTTTTCAAAAACAAGACTGCTAATACATATTCTTTATTCTAAAAATAGCTATTAGTACTTGAAGTAATTTTAAGAGCAAAACTCATAAGGCCATCACATTAAACAATCAATTTTGCTAGTTAATTTTAACTATGCAACAATAAGATATATTGTATAAAATAATATCATTTATAATAAAGAGAATAACAATGAAATTACTCACATCTGTTACTACCGTAGGGCTGCTGGCACTACTCACTTTGTTACCTAACTTTTCTCACGCTGCAGAACTATTTAGTTCAAAAGGTCAAGTAAGTCGTCAAGATATCTTAAGAGGCTCTATCACCCCTGAGCGTGCTTGGTGGGATTTAAGTTATTATCATTTAGACATAAAAGTAGATCCTAAACAGAAAACAATTTCCGGTTCAAATACCATGAAATATAGAGTGCTTGATACTCAAGATAGATTACAAATCGAGTTACAAGCTCCGATGAAATTAGAAAAAGTAATACAATCGGGTAAAGAGTTAACGATAGAAAAAGATGGCTATAGCTATTTTATTTCAGTGCAAGAACCACATGAAATTGGTTCAGAACACGAACTCATTATGTATTTTTCAGGAGCCCCTCAAGTAGCTATTCGAGCTCCATGGGATGGAGGTATTACTTGGAATAAGGATGAAAATGGTATTGATTTCATCGCTTCAAGTAATCAAGGTGTCGGTGCAAGTATTTGGTGGCCAAACAAAGATCACGCATATGATGAACCTGATAACGGCACATTAATCAGTGTTGAAGTTCCAGAGCATTTAGTCGATGTATCAAATGGCCGTTTAATAAAAACTGATCATAATAAAAAAGCTAAAACTAAAACGTATCATTGGCAAGTCGTGAACCCAATTAATAACTACGGAATAAACATCAATATTGGTGACTATGTTCACTTTGGAGAGAAATACCAAGGCGAAAAAGGTCAACTTGATATGGATTATTGGGTGTTACGAGACAATTTAGAAAAAGCGAAAAAACAATTTAAAGATGCAAAACGAACAATAGAAGCATTTGAGCATTGGTTTGGCCCATACCCTTTCTATGAAGATAGTTTTAAGTTAGTGGAAGCTCCTTACTTGGGAATGGAGCACCAAAGCTCTGTGACTTATGGTAACGGTTATCAAAATGGCTATTTAGGGAATGATAGAAGTGGTGCAGGTCCTGGAATGTTATTTGATTTTATTATTGTTCATGAATCAGGACATGAGTGGTTTGCCAACAATATTACGCATAATGATGTTGCCGATTTATGGATACACGAGAGCTTCACTAACTATTCAGAAAGCCTATTTTTGGAATACCATTACGATAAAGATACTGCCTATGAATATATTCGAGGGCAACGTATGAATATATACAATCAAGCACCAATTATTGGTACGTATAATATTCATAGTGAAGGTTCAAGCGATATGTACGACAAAGGCGGCAATATGTTGCACACTATTCGTCAGATCATTAATAGCGATAAAACTTGGCGAGATATTCTTAGAGGATTAAATAAAGATTTTTACCACCAAATAGTTACGACTCAAGACATTGAATCATATATTAATAATAAATCTGGAAAAGACTTTTCAAAAGTTTTCGATCAATATCTCCGTGATATTCGCATTCCTACTTTTGAATATTTTATCAAAGATAAAAAAATGAAGATCCGCTGGGGAAATGTTGTTAGCGGTTTTGACATGCCTATTCGTGTAAATATAGCGGGTAAGGTTCAATGGTTATCACCAACAACCAAATGGACAACTATAGAATTAGATACACCAAACCCAAATATGGAGATTGATCCTAATTTTTATATCAATACGTTAAACGTTTTAAGCAATGTTAAAACCATAAATACTTTTTTTTGATAAATAGTAAGTAGAGAGTTGTCTATTTTTGATAGAGACAGCTCTCTTTGTTTAATAGTTGTTAATAAATTGTATAAATATACAATTATTAACAAATGCTGATGTTTTTAGATTGATAATATATTTCAGTTCAATAGTATAACTTGTAATGTAACTGAATAAGATCATCAATTATAACCATACTTTCGCGCATTACTAATAAGCTAATTACTTTTATCGCATTGTTTCACTGTTTTTTAATAAGTGATTCATTTGCTCAGTCTTCAATAAAAGAATCACCTTCTGCTCAATTAAAAATAATAGCTAATACTTGTTTAACCTCTCCTTTTTCATGTTTACAAAATATAGATAAAGCTCTTCTTGCTGCACCAAAGCATAGCCGCATCTATTTTGAGATTTTACAATATAAAATGGAGGCCCTTTTTAACTTACAAAAGGGAGATGCACTTTATCAAGAAACAAAAAAGTGGATCAATATGCCAGATCTTCCTCTTCCTTTTCAGGTTACCAACGCTATTTACTTTGCAAAGTCGGCCTGGCATATTGGAGAGAAAGAAGAAGCAAGAGAAAACTACTTATTAGCCAAGTCGTTATTAAGTAAAATGAACGAAGTGTATCCATCACCACTAAGGTTGGTACAGTTTGCTAATTTACAAATGCAGTTAAAAGAATATCAAGAAGCCTACGACTTAATGTCTGGCTTAGCTAAAAAATATACAAAAAGCCCCGACATACGATTTTTGGTAGAGTTACATGGGAATTTAGGACATGTAGCAAACCGCTTAGGTAATATAGAACAATCATTAATTCATTGGCAAGAAACTAAAAAATGGGTTCACTTATTTGGTAATAAACAACAAATTGCCGTGGTCTTATATAACCTAGCGGATATACATGTCAAACTCGCTCAGTACAATGACGCAGAAAAACATTATAATGAAGCTATTATTTTTGCTGTTGAAGCGGGAGATAAAGTAAAAGCAAACCAAGCAAGGTACCATTTATTAACAACTCAGTTAAAACAACGCTCTATTTGTAAAGATAATACTTTATTTACAACCATTGAAGCTGAATTTTTACCTAAAAATTCTATATACGATATTAAGTCAGTAGAAAAAAACTTCATTCCTTGCTAAGAAAGCAAAAGTATATTTTAGCTCCCTGCCCTGAACCCCATCCTAAATGCTCCCCAATGTTTACCAAGTACAATGATTGGAGCAGATATATCATGCATAATTTCGCCTGTATCGCGTTTATAAGTTTGCAATAAAAATTTATTAGTATGCTGTCCACAACGAATACCAGTAGGGTCATCAAACATACGCTTTGTCCTATTATTTATGACATCTTTATCATAATCACCTGTTAGTGGCTGTGAAAAACAAGCATTGTGGGTTGGGAAATAGCCATTAATATCAACAGCTCCAGCATAAATTACTTCTGCATATTTATTTAAAACAGGCTCTTGAATATGCGGTAAAACTTTGTCTGTAAAGCTATCAAAAGAAGTAGTAAATTTTTGAGGATTGGTATTTTCAATTTTCTGGTAATCAAAATTAAATAACGATTGTAGTGTAACTTCACCTAGTTTAATTTTCTTTTCAAATAGCTCACCTATTTCACGTGCTGTTTCCTGAACCTGATTTGCCATTGATTCCACTAATGAATTAGTCTCAAAATCAGACAGTTCAATAAAAATAGACTCTGTACAAGTAGAGAGCTGATCACCCTTAAGGGAAATTTGTTTAGTTTCTTCACCTTTATTCATTAAAAAATCATGCAGATTTACAATCGCCGAAGATATTTCATTAGTAGTTGAGTTGTGTTCCTGTAGGGCAAAACTAATTTGGTCACTCGCTTGTGAAGCTTCTGACATCAACTCATTGGTTCGTATTAAGGTATCAGACAATGTATTAATCACATCAACAACAGAATTAGTTCGTTCCACCACTGCATCCATCATTCCTGTCGTTTGATTCGTTTCAATACTCACTTGTTTCAACATGCTACCAATTTGTTCAGTAGCACCTGCGGTTTTAGCAGCAAGTGCCCTTACCTCGTCCGCAACAACCGCAAAACCTCGACCTTGTTCTCCTGCTCTTGCTGCTTCAATTGCAGCATTCAATGCAAGCAAATTAGTTTGTGCTGAAATGGCATCAATAACATCAGTGATTTTTTGAATTTCAATGGTTTTTTCAGAAAGAGAGGTGATCCTATTTGCTGCATCGATAACATCAGTATTTAACTGATCTATCGTACTCACCGTCTCTGACAATTGTTTAACTCCTTGTTGAGTTGCTGACATTGCTTGGCTTGATAAATCAGATGAGAGAGAAGCATTATCATTAATTTGATTTGTATTTGATGACATCTGTTCAGCAGCTGACGCAAGCCGATCAACATCGTCTCCAGAGCGATTAATAGCCTCTGATAACTCTCCTAGAAAAAAACTAACTTCAGCCGAGTTAATTGCTAATTCACTCACTTTGTTATCAATATTTTTCCCTGAGCTATTTATTTGTGATCGCTGCTTTACAAAAAGCTCTAATATCGATGATGAATTATCACTATTCCCCATTTTACTCAGTTCGATATTAACTTTTTTGATTCTCGGTACTTCAATAAAAAAATGATAAGTACAAAACACTATAATCACAGTGACTGTAAGTAATAAAACAGACTGAAGTACATTATCCT
>JAGSHH010000045.1 GCA_023954655.1 Colwelliaceae bacterium | reverse complement strand
TAATATTATTACTAATTGTAACAATCATATATAGTTAACATAGAAAACGGTTGTCTCTCCAATGAGATAAGCACATAGTTTGTTAATAACAATAAATTATTTGACTGAGCTTCCAATCTAATAATGATTCATCAAATTGGAAAAAGCTTTGAAAGATAATCAATTCTTCCATGAGAAAGGATGAGGCACTAATGGCTAAATCAATGTTCGATAATAAAAGTATTTTAATCACTGGAGGCACAGGCTCATTCGGTAAGAAATACGTAGAAACGTTACTTAAAAGTCATAATCCAAAAAAAATCATCATTTACTCACGAGATGAACTTAAACAGTTTGAGATGCAGCAAGTATTTAATCACCCTTGCATGCGTTATTTTATTGGTGATGTGCGAGATAAAGAACGTCTAACTAGAGCCATGAGAGGCGTTGACTTTGTCATACATGCTGCAGCAATGAAACAAGTTCCAGCTGCAGAGTACAATCCAATGGAGTGTGTTAAAACCAACATTAATGGCGCTGAAAATGTTATTGATGCTGCTTTAGATAACGATGTAGAAAAAGTAATAGCTCTTTCAACGGATAAAGCTGCCAACCCAATCAACTTATATGGCGCAACAAAATTAGCTTCAGATAAAATATTTGTTGCCGCAAATAATATTGCCGGTGGTCATAACACCACATTTTCTGTTGTCCGTTATGGTAATGTTGTTGGTTCTCGAGGTTCAGTTGTACCATTTTTTCAAAAAATGATTGATGATGGCGCAGGTCATTTGCCAATTACACATATAGATATGACTCGGTTTTGGATTACATTGCAGCAAGGTGTTGATTTTGTTTTGAAAAACTTCTCTCGCATGTACGGTGGTGAAATTTTTGTACCGAAGATCCCGTCTATTAAAATCACTGATTTAGCCAGTGCTATGGCACCAGAATTAGAACAAAAGATTGTCGGAATACGCCCTGGTGAAAAGCTTCATGAAGTGATGTGCCCTGGTGAAATTTGCTATAGCACATTTGAGTTTCATGATCATTTTGTAATAGCTCCAGCAATAAAATTTAGTAGCCGAAGTAATGACTTTACTGAGAATGCACTGAATGAATTAGGATCACTAGTCCCTGAAGGTTATGAATATGATTCATTAAATAATGGTGATTTTTTATCGGTTGAGCAAATTAAAGAACTAAATAGTCACGCTTGTCTATAAGAAAATCCTATGAAACCCAAATCAATGATCCCATACGGAAGGCAAGATATTAATGAAGAAGATATCTCGGCTGTTGTAGAAGTACTAAAGTCTGATTATTTAACCCAAGGGCCAAAAGTACCTGAATTTGAGCGTGCTATCGCTAGTTTTTGCCATGCAAAATATTCTTTTGCCACCAATAGCGCAACATCTGCACTACATATAGCTTGTTTAGCCTTAGGTGTAAAACAAGGAGATAGTGTTTGGACATCTCCGATTTCATTTGTCGCATCAAGTAACTGTGCATTATATTGCGGCGCTACTGTAGATTTTATCGATATAGATATTAATACCGGTAATATTTGCATTAATGCCTTAGCAATGAAACTCGATCAGGCACAAAGTAATGGTAGCTTACCTAAAGTGATAATTTGTGTGCACTTAGCTGGGCAATCTTGCGATATGGAAACAATTAAAGATTTAACTAAAAAATATAATATTGCCATTATTGAAGATGCTTCTCATGCAATCGGAGCAAGCTATATGCAAAAACCTGTTGGTTGTGGACAGTTTAGTGATATCACTGTATTCAGCTTCCATCCGGTTAAAATTGTCACCTCTGCAGAGGGAGGGATGGCATTAACTAATTGTCCAAAATTAGCTAAACAAATCCGTCTGTTTAGAAGTCATGGTATTACTACTGATCCTGGCGAAATGAACCAAGAAAGCCATGGCCCTTGGTATTATCAACAAATAGAGTTAGGTTATAACTACCGAATGACTGAGCTACAAGCAGCACTTGGGCTAAGTCAATTACAACGACTATCGAGTTTTATTGAACAAAGAAATACATTAGCAAAATATTATGATAATGCCCTTAAAGGTTCTTCGCTTACTCCTTTAATCCCAAATAAAACAAACCTAAGCGCCTATCATTTATATATTGTCCTCTTGCCTAGCATAGCATGTAAGCAAGAGCAAAAAGTTATCCACAAAAATATCGTATGTGAATTAAGAGCAAGAAGTATTTTTGCTCAAATCCATTATATTCCTATTCATTTGCAGCCTTATTACCAAAATTTGGGTTTTAATGAAGGTAGCTTCCCTAATGCGGAGAATTACTACTCCCGTACATTATCGATTCCTTTGTACCCTAAGCTATCTAAGAAAGAACAAAACTACATTATTAACACATTATTAGACGTAGTTGAGAAAAAAGGATTTAAGCCTGTACCCACTAAGTTAGGTGCATAGTTGCATGATGAAAATTACTCTTGGCTCCGTTCAGTTTGGCTGTGATTATGGTGTATCAAATCAATCAGGACAAGTTAGCAATAGTGAAATCAAAAACATATTAAATTATGCAACTGAAGTGGGCATTAGTCTTATTGATACGGCACCTGCTTATGGTAATAGTGAGCAAAACTTAGGAGCACAAAAAGCATCAAAGTGTTTTGACTTCGTTTCAAAAATCCCTCCAGATTGTCATGTTAAGGAAATAGTCTCTTGCTGTAAAAAATCGCTTGCTGATTTAAATTGCCAACAACTTTCTGGATTAATGTTGCATCACGGAGAGCAATTACTACAAGCTGAAGGCGATGAAATTTATCATCAACTACTGGCCACAAAAAATAAAGGGCTAACAAAAAAAATAGGTTGCTCTGTTTATAGTGCTAAACAAGCATTAGAAATAAGTAAAAAGTACCCGATAGATATTGTACAAATTCCCGCTAATATTTTTGATCAAGAAATATTCCAAGACAATATTCTCTCCCAATTAAAGCAACAGAAAATTGAAATACACATCCGTTCTTTATTTTTACAAGGCGCAATATTTCTTACTAAGGAAAGTTTGCCTGAATACTTAGCACCATTGATGCCGTATTTAGCTCAATTAACAAAATTTACTGAGCAATATGCCAATACAAATAAAAACACGGTATTAATTGCCTACGCACTAGCACCTTTTATCCAAAAGAAAGAAATCGATAAATTGGTGCTAGGCAGTTGTTCTGTCAAAGAGTTAAAACAAATAGTCTCAGCAGTGCAGCTTGCAAAAAAATTATCTTTTGATTATAAGAAGTTTGCGATATCTGATCCGAAAATAATAAACCCAAGCCTATGGAATCAGTAATTTTTGCACACAACTTGCATAGAATTAAAAGACAAAATAATAAATAGTCTAAACATTTACGAGTATGCTAATGAACAAAGTATCTAATAACTCAGGCGCACAATTATGGCAAAAAGCCAAAACAATAATACCTGGTGGCAATCAGCTACTTTCTAAACGTGCTGAAATGTTCTTACCTGACTTTTGGCCAGCATATTACCAAAAAGCTAAAGGCTGCGAAATATGGGACTTAGATGGCAATCATTATTTTGATATGAGTATTATGGGCATAGGTACTTGTGTTCTAGGTTATGCTCACCCAGATATTAATCAATCAGTAATTGAAGCTGTAGAAAAAGGCAGTATGTCGAGTTTAAACTGTCATGAAGAAGTAGCTTTAGCTGAAAAATTGATTGAATTACATCCATGGGCAGCAAAAGCTAGATTTGCTCGTACCGGTGGTGAAAGTTGTGCTATTGCAGTAAGAATTGCTCGTTCTTTCACTAACAAAGATAAAATCGCCTTTTGCGGTTATCATGGCTGGCATGATTGGTACCTAGCGACTAACTTAAATGATGACAAAAACCTTGATGAGCAACTTTTACCCGGCTTAGATCCCGCAGGTGTTCCCAATGGTCTAACAGGAACTGTATTACCATTTAAAGAAGGTGATATTGAAGGGTTTAGAGAAATCCTTAAAAATAATCATGGCGAATGTGCTGCAGTTGTAATGGAGGTTTTTCGTCATAGTTCACCTGATTTAGAATTTTTAAAAGCGATTAGAGCACTTTGCGACGAACATAAAATCACCTTAATTTTTGACGAAATATCTTCCGGATTTAGATTGAATATTGGCGGTTCACATTTACTTTGGGACATTGAACCAGACATTTGTGTTTTAGGTAAGGCACTAGGTAATGGTCACCCTATTGGCGCTATTATTGGTAAATCTGAAGTTATGGATGCAGCACAATCATCATTTATTAGTAGCTCATATTGGTCTGAACGAGTTGGTTTTTCGGCCGCTTTAAAAACCATTGAAGTATTCGAGCAGCAACAAGTTATTCAAAATGTCTCTGCAACTGGTCGTCTAATCAAGCAACAATTATTATATTCTGCTCAACAAAGTGACCTCAAGATTGATGTCATAGGTATTGATTCCGTGCTTATTTTAGTATTTTCAGGTAATGATCCACTTGTAACCAAAACCGTATTTACTCAAGAAATGTTAAAACGTGGCTTTTTAGCAAGTAATGTTATTTATGTATCGCTTGCACATACTAATGAAATCGTTGAGCAATATATTGCTGCAGCTAGCGAAGTTTTTCAGTTAATAAAGCAAGGAGACCAGGATAATACCCTAGAACAATTATTAGACGGACCTGTATGTCATTCTGGTTTTAGTAGGCTAAATTAATGACCGAAAAAATCCTTGCGATTATTCAAGCTCGTATGGGCTCAACCCGGTTACCAGGTAAGGTAATGCGCACACTCGGCCAGTTTGAAAAGCCGTCTATTGGCTTATTAATTAGTCGCTTAGCTCAATCAAAATCGATTGATGAAATTATTTTAGCTACATCAAACAATAGTGAAAATGACCCTTTATGTGAATACATTTCATCGCTAGGTTATGCTGTTTTTCGTGGTGATGAAGACGATGTTTTGCAACGTTTTTACCAAGCTTCAATAGCGCATCAAGGAGATACCATTGTTCGTATCACTGGTGATAGCCCACTAATTGATGCGCAAATTTGTGATCAATTAATAGAGTTTCATCGTCTTAATAATGCTGACTATAGCTATTTAAGTGAAAGATTTTGTGAAGGTGTTGATTGTGAAGTTATTAATATCCAATCGTTAGTTAAAGCAAATACTGAGGCAATAAAACCGTCGGAGCGGGAACATGTCACTCTATATGTCTATAACCATAGCGATAAATTTAAGTGTCAAAAATTGGAAAATGACAGTGATGATAGTTGCTACCGTTTTACTGTCGATAACATAGAAGATGCCCAAGTTGTTGAGCATATAATTAATCATTTTGGCAATGAAATTGAAAATGTAAACACGCTACAAATTAAGCAATATTTATTACACCATCCAAAAGTAAACGCAATAAATAAAGATATTATTCGTAACGAAGGGTTATTAAAGTCCTTAGCCGCTGAAGAAGCGAGTGTTATAAATCAGACTACTAAATGAGTTAAACGATGAGCATAACAAGCAAAAATGATCTAGCCGCCAGTATCACAATTAACGGTAAGCAAGTTGATGAAAATAGCCCATGCTATCTCATTGCTGAAATGTCAGCTAATCATAGTGGTGATTTTGATAAAGCGATTGCGCTAATACATGCAGCAAAAGCCTGTGGTGCCGATGCAATTAAGCTACAAACCTATCGCGCAGATACCATCACTTTAGATTGTGATAATGATGACTTTAAACTACCTTCAGATAATGCTTGGGAAGAACACAATACCCTTTATGCACTTTATGAAAAGGCATACACACCATGGGAGTGGCACCAAGCACTATTTGCTGAAGCAAAAAAAATTGACATAGACATTTTTTCAGCTCCTTTCGATATCAGTGCCGTGGATTTTCTTGAAACCCTACACTGCCCTGTCTATAAGATAGCTTCTCCTGAGATCACCGACATAGCTTTGATTAAAAGAGTCGCTCAAACAGGAAGGCCGGTTATATTATCGACAGGATTAGCCACACAAGAAGATATTGAACTTGCTATAAGTACCTTAAAAGATAACGGTTGCCATCAGTATTCTTTTTTGAAGTGCACCACGGCTTATCCAGCACCAGCTGAAGATATCAACCTAAAAACCATGGTTGATATGGCAGAAAAGTTTAATTGTGTTGTCGGCCTTTCCGATCACAGTTTAGGAAATAGTGTTCCTATTGCCGCGGTGGCCTTAGGCGCAAGAATAATTGAAAAGCACTTCGTACTAGATAAAGACGATCCATCAGTTGATGCATTTTTCTCATTAGATCCAACTGAATTTGAAGCTATGGTTAAAGATGTACGTTTTATTGAGCAAGCATTAGGCACAGTAGATTATAGTATTTCTCCTGCTTCAAAAAAGAATATGTTGGCTCGCCGTTCACTTTATGTTTGTGAAAATATTGCTCAAGGGGAATTAATTACTTTAAACAATATTCAATCAGTACGCCCAAGTTACGGATTACACCCCAAATACCTTGATGAAGTACTGGGTAAAGTGGCAAAACAACCACTAAAAAAAGGCGACAGACTTGAGTTTGCTGCATTGTCAAAATAATGCGACTTAATTGCACACTATATTGATATGAATCAATGGCGCAAGAAAACTTAATGGTATTGATGTAAAGCACTTTATGGCACTTAAACAAAACATATTGGTAAGTTGAGAGGATTACAATGAAAAATTGCATAGTTGTTGGCGGTGGACTTTGTGGATTATTTTCTGCCATTGTATTGGCGGAAAAATTCGAAAAAGTAACTTTAATCGAAGCAAGCGACACCTGTGGTGGATTATTAAAATCAGTCACTGATGATGCAGGCGTGATTTATGATCAAGGTACCCATATACCTAACACTACCATGATCCCTGAAATAGATAATATTCTTTTCGGACCAGAGGACGAACGTGAACAACATTGGAATAATTTAGGGCAATTAAAAACAGGCAATTACTTTGCTGGGAAATGGGATTTAAGTACCCAAGTAGTTGATACCCGAAATTTACCAGAAGATGTTTATCAGCGTGGCGTTCTCGAGTTACTTAATTTAAGTACTCCTAGTGAAGCGGAGGATATTGTTAGCTACTTATGTCAAACTATTGGGCCCACATTTACCAATGAGATCGCTGCACCTCTTTGTAAAAAACTCTATGGTGATCGAGTTGATCTTAGTCAGTTAATGACCAATTCGTCAGTTAGCTATTTTGGTTTAAGTCGAGTATTAGCTTTAAACCCGGAAGTAACAAATAAACTAAAAGAGTTACCTGCTTTTGATAGTAAACTCGCCTATCACAATCAAGAAGACTTTCAAGAAAGACTCGATCGAGACAATACTGAAGAGTGTATTTATTATTACCCTAAAAAAGGTCAAGGGGTACAATTTTGGATTGATCATTTAATTGCTCAAGCGAAAGCGAAAGGTGTAACTTTCTTAACCAGTGAAAGTATCAGCAAAATAAGTTACAACAATAATAAAATAACCGCAGTAACACTCAAGAATAGTCCACAAGAATTACCATGTGACTTTCTCTATTGGAGTGCTCCTCCTGCCATTGCTTTAATTGCTGCGGATATTAATCCTTATCGAGATGAATCAGGTGAAAAACCAGTATTTAAGACTGCTAACATATTCCATTTTAGCTTCGATAAACCAATAAATAATACCGAATCTTATTATATTTGGAATTGGGATATCAAAGCTAAAAGTTTCCGTGTCACCTTATTACCAAATTTACGTTTGGATGATAAAGACAAGAGTTTATACAATTTAACCATTGAAGCACTTTCGGATGTTAATGACAGTGAAAGCGTAACAGTTGAAATGATGTTATCTGAACTTAAAGGAATGAAGTTAATCTCAGAAGATGCAAAAGTACTGAGTAGTTTGCGTCAAACCGTACACAACACCTTCCCGGTACCTACATTTGCATTTGGAAAATCCGTAAGTGAAAACTACCATAAACTAAATGATAGATTTGAAAATATTATGATTTCAGGTAGGTTCAGTGGTAAGCAATGGTTCCACGGTGATGTAATTAAAGCCGCATATCATTCTATTCATGAAAAATTTAGTTAACAGGTAAATCAACTAAACGTTATGAAGCGATTTATTTTTCAATGTAATGCAAACAAAGACACCGGCTTAGGGCATCTTAGCCGGTGCTTAAATATTGCTTTAGCATTACAACAATCGCCCAAAAATAAAATTATATTTAGTGGACAGTACAATCAATTTGCTACTGAATTATTATGTCAACATAAGCTTGAATACAACACCACTGATAAAGTTATATTCACTGATGGTGATACTTTAATTCTCGATGACTATAACCTTAATCAAAGTGATATCGAACAGATAAGAAATCGCGTCAAGATCTTTGTTAAAATTGATGATTTTCATGACCTTGATTTAAGCAGCCTAGATTTAGTTATTAACTTTCGTCTCAACGCAGAATCCGCTGATTATGCAAATAATTACCGAGCAAAAGAAACTTGTTTAGGGTTAGGTTATTTCCCTTTCCATCAAAAATTAATCGAAATTAGAGCTAAAAATAAAACGTCTCATCTCACTAAAGTAAGCAATATTTTTATTTTTATCGGTGGTGAGGATAAACATGCCGCAGGAATTAAATTACTTAGTCTAATTGATGGTTTGGTGACGAATAAAAATCTTTTTCTGATAGATAAAAGCCATAGCGCCTCAACGGAAGTTATTACCAACAATAAGAGAAAAAACCACCATTACTATCTACCTCTAACCGCAAATATGGCAGAATATTACCAACAAGCTGATATTTTTATTAGTGGTGGTGGCCTTAGTAAATATGAAGCGGCATTCTGTTTAATTGCCAATGCCGCAATTTCCCAAAATAATGGTCAAGCAATAGATACTAAAATGCTTGCAAAAGAAGGGCTTACTTTTGATTTAGGCTTGAGTGAAGAATTAACTAGTAATCCCGATAAAGTTCGACAGGCACTGTTTCAATTTTTTAACACAGCATGCCAAAATGATATTATCAACCACTGCAAAAACAAGTTTTCGCATAATTCAACTAAGGCAGTAGCAGACGCTATTGATAGTCTCTAATATGACCTCTTTCAATCAAAAACGGACAGAGTGGGATAATCAAGCCAGTAGTACTTCTGACTTAAAAGCACAAGTATGTCGACCTGTTGGTGAAGATGATTGGCGGGCATTAATAACTGATATCGAAAAAAAACTTCTACTACCTAATAAAGATAAGGCACAGGGTTCTGCTATTTTAGATGTGGGTTGCGGAAACGCTCTGGTTTTATCTGAATTTGCCAATAACTTTGAACATGCCTACGGTATTGATTATGGCGATAGCATGATAACTAACGCTCAAAAAACTTTACCTCAAGGAATTTTTTCCACTGGAGAAGCTGCAGATTTAAAGTTTTCAGATCAACAGTTTGATCGAGTACTGTCCTACAGTATTTTTCACTACTTTCCTGATGAAGGGTATATCTATAAAGCAATTGACGAAATGATACGAGTAACCAAGAAAGGTGGTGTAATACTCATTGGAGACCTATTAGATAAGACTTTTGAACAACAAATAAAATCTGCCAGTGACTTGAACTACGAAAAGAAATTACCATTGATTTTACGTTATTCACAGTGGACATTTTGTGATCTCGAAAAAATAATTACTCACTTTCAACAACCCAAATATCAGAGTAAAGTAAATAAAATTGAAATCCTCAACCAACCAACGCATTTCAAGCTGCACCATTATCGCAAGGATTTACGAATTTGCTGTTAACCAAAAACGTCAAGCAAGTAAAAATTGAAACACTTGCATTGCAGTTATCACACTTAACGCAACGCAAATATGTTTTGCCTACTAGCTCTGGCACCAGCGCATTAATTACCGCACTTCGAAGCGCCAACATTCCTTTGGGTGCAGAAGTAATTATGCCTGCCATATGCTGCCCAGCAGTATTATGTGCCATTCAATGGGCAGGCTTTACGCCCGTACTTGCCGATATTAATTTAAATGATTTTTCATTAGATACTGACAGTGTTGAAAAAGTTATCTCAGCTCAAACTGCAGCAATTATTGCTGTGCATAATTATGGTCATTATTGTCAAATATCCTCTCTAATTCACTTAGCAAAACAGCATAATTTACTATTAATTGAAGATGCATGTTTAGCAATGGGAGGAACATTCCAAGGAAAACCGTTGGGTAGCTTTGGAGATATCTCTATAATCAGTTTTGGCTATGATAAAATTGTTAATGCAAATTATGGAGGGGCATTATTAACCAATAATTCAGAAATTGCCGTTAATGCTGATAAAATAATTGCACAAAATGACTTTTTTAAATTTTCTCATGAAAAAACAGCAGAGCTTGCTAGCATATACACTCAATTAACTGATTTACCAAAAGCTATAATAGCAAGACAAACTAATGTTAAAATTTGCCAAGAAAGATTAAGCAACGCGATAAAGAAGCCTAACTTAACTGCTGACGGTATTTATTGGCGTTACCCAGCTTTAGTTAATGGTAGGAGAACCGAGCTTATACATGAAGCGGAAAAAGAAGGTATTATCATCCCTGTGCACTATAAATCATTACATTATTTCTTTACTGGCTTAACTAGAACCAATGCCGAGTTGTTTAGTGAAAATGTTATAAATTTATTTATTAGACCAGATACCGAAGTAAAAAAATTAAATCGTACTATTAACTTTATTAACGAATTTTATCAATAAATTATTACAATACTTTAACGCCGGAATTTTAAACTAATTTATGATCAATGACTTAAAAGCTTATTATAAAAATTTGCTAGATCAACATGGCGACTCGCCTTTAGCTGTGCAGCATATCAATAGTGACTCTCAATACAAGCGCTTTGAAATACTGAGCGCGATTGATAACAATGCAAAATCGATTATTGATCTAGGCTGTGGTTTAGGTGATATGTATCAGTACTTACAGAATAATAAATATGATGGTTGCTATTTAGGCCTAGATTTTTTAGCCGATTTTATAAAATTAGCGAATAACAAATTTGATAGTTCTAATAATAAAAACGTTAATTTTCAAGTTTGTGATCTAAGTAAGGACGATATGCCATCGGGTTATGACTACATTTTACTAAGTGGTGTTTTCAATAACAAAATGGAAAATAATAAAGAGTTTATGCTCAATACTCTTAAAAAAATGTTTTCTAGTGCCAATAAAGGTATAGCTTTTAACGCCATGTCTACCTATGTCGATTATCAGGATGAACAGTTATATTACTCAGATCCTCTCGAAGTTTTTGACTATTGCAAACGACACTTAAGCAGTGCTGTTACCTTAAAACATGATTACTTGGTTAAATCCAATAGCATTCCTTATGAGTATACTATTTATGTTTATAAGCAGGCGATACTATGACAAATCAACGGGAAATAAGCTGTGCGATTATGCAACCAACTTACTTACCTTGGTGCGGCTACTTTAATTTAATTAGTTCAGTTGATAATTTTATTTTCCTTGACGATGTTAAGCTTGAAAAAAGTGATTGGCATATTCGTAACAGAATAAAGTCTGCCAATGGCCAGTTAATGATGAGTATCTGTGTTAATTTGCCCAATGGCAGAATGAAAACCATGCTTAATCAAGCTACATTAGACCTATCTAAACCATGGCAGAAAAAACACCTTAAAAGTATTTACAGTAGTTACCGTAAAGCAAAATATTTTGATGAAGTGTATCCATTTATCGAAGCATTAATTAACAATGAATATAGCAATTTGAGTCAGTATACTGTCAGTATTATTAAAGCAATTAGTCAAAAGCTAGGTATTAAAACTCATTTTGTTCTAGCATCGGAACTAGTTAAAACCGATAAGGTGAAAGATCATCGATTAGTTGAGTTATGCCAACAATTACAAGTAAGTCATTACTTATCTCCTGTTGGTTCTTCCGCCTATTTAGAAAAGAACACCCCTGGTGGTGCTATAGTGGAACATAACATTCAATTAAGTTATCAAGATTTTAAACATCCTATCTATAACCAACTTTATGGTGACTTTATTAGCCATTTAAGCATAGTTGATATGTTATTTAATTGCGGCTTTGAACAAAGTGCTGAGTTAATTAGAAACACATAGGAAAGGGAGGTATTATGTCAAAAGCTAACACTATCTTGGAGAGTATTTGCACAGAACGCTTCACTTTAAAACAACTAAAAGCGAGCGACGCAAGTCAGAAATATCTAGCTTGGTTAGCCGATAGTGATAGCGTAAATTACATTAGTTACCGACAAGAAGAGCTATCTGAACTTGCTCTATATATTGAACAACGATACCAAGATAGCGATTGTTTCTTTTGGGGGATTTTCCAAGGAGAAGAACATATAGGCAATATCAAATACCAACGTATAGTTAATAAACCCAATGTTGTAACTATGGGAATACTCATCGGTGAAAAAAACTGGCGGGGTAAAGGGCTTGCTAAAGAAGTACTCACTGCAAGTATGGAGTATTTAAAAAATCACCATGAGATCATCGAAGTAAATCTAGGGGTAGAAAAAAGTAATATTGCCGCAATTAAAGCCTATGAAAATGTTGGCTTTCAACAAACTAAGAACGGCTATTTCAACTTTCCTGAAGCTTCAATTGAAATGATCAAAAAACTAAAATAACAGTTAATTTTGTTACATTACAGAATAAGCACAAACAATGTCAGCCAATAAGAAAAAGATACTCGTATTTTCTCATGATCCTGGGGGCGCAAAAGTAGTTACTGCATGTCTTGATGAACTCAGTAATAATTTTATCATAGAGCTTTACGGCAAAAGTTTTGCGTTAAAGATTTATCAACAACAAGGATTAAAAGCAACAGATATTGATACTGAATTAACTTCGTTCAATGAACCAGCAATTAGTAAGTTTTTATTAAATAAAGCATTTGATTTTATAGTAACTAGCACCAGTGCAGCAGACTTTACCGAACGTTTTATATGGCAAGCAGCTCAAAAAAATAACATTCCATGTATTGCAATTTTAGATCAATGGATGAATTACTCTGCTAGATTTTTAGCATTGGAAGAAACAACATCTTTCCGGCCTTCAATAATTCAAACTAACAAGGCACACATTATTTTACCTGATGCGATTATGGTGATGGATCAGCATGCTAAAGAATCGATGTGTCTTGAAGGGTTTCCAGCAGAGAAAATCATTATTACTGGCCAGCCTTATTTTGAGCAATTTAACTTGCAACATAAACAAAATTCCAACAAGGTTTACACTTCCGAAGTTCCAATAAAGTACCAATTAAGTCAATATAGCAAAGTCTGGTTATTTGCTTCAGAACCGATTACTACCATCTATGGCGATCAACAAGGCAAAGCTATATATGGCTATACTGAGCTGATTAATTTAACTGCCATTTGTAACTTCATTCAAAACAGTGAGCAAGGAAAAATTAAGTTACTGATAAAGCCTCATCCAAAAGAAGAGAGTAGTAACTTTAATCAACTTTGCCACAGGTTTGATTTTATTTCAGTAGTTGACGAAGAAAGTAGTATTGATTTAATCAACCACAGTGATGCTGTGTTAGGTATGTCTTCGAGTGTACTATTAGAAGCAGCCATATTGGGCAAAGCCATTTTGAGCGTGCAGCTAAACTTGGCAATGGCAGATCCATTTGTATTAAGTCAAATTGACAAATCGAAATCAGTTGTGAATGAAAATGTATTAACTTTACGTTTAACTGAGTTAATAGCTGATGAACTCCCTTTCAAAGCGAATATATTTTCAGAAAACTTTCTTCAAGAAAACAAAAAAGCATGTAACAACATTAGCCATTACATGCTTAGACAATTAAATTATTAAGTAAGTTTGTGCTAATTTACTTTACTTTCACTATCTGAGTAATCAAATGAATAAGTACTGTACAAATCCCAACGTTCTCGATAATACTGAGGTGCTTTATTTAGAAAATCTATCCACAAATCTAAAGCGGGTTTAAAATAAGGGATAACACTCTCTGAGTCACCAAAGTTGAAAAGTAAACTAATTAGTACAGAGTTTACATAAAGCGCTTCACCTTCAAGTAATAAATATAAGTGAGTATGACGACCACCAGCTTTAAAGGAGTTTAAATACCTTAACTGACTAATTAGACAATCAAGCGCTTGGCTTCGGTTATCCATAGGTTCAGATAATATCTCAACCATTGTATTACAAATTTGTTCAAATACTTCAAAATCTAAAAAAGCTTTTAAGTCAATATTTTCCATACATTGCTCAAAAGCATCACTCTTAATATGATCAAGCACCTTTAATTTTGAAATAGTAGTTTTTTCAAAAAGAATATCATCTGACCTTAACGGAATAGCCCCTTCTATTTTTACGCCATCGCTACAGTTAAAGCAATTCAACTTAGTATGTTTGAATGAATCAAGTAAACGCTCCATTTGTTGTTTACCGGTATATAAAAATGGTTCAGTGATAACATCACAACCAAAATTACCTTCGACTTTAAATTCTGCTCCCATTTTCAACGGCTCGTAAATTGTCTTTCCCGATTTATTATAATAAAAACTAGATTTTGAATGGTGATGTTCTTCATCAATATAACCACTATCAACACCAAATAAATAAATATTTTCAAAACCAATACTTGTAAAGAAACTTAAACCGGTATTACCAACAAGTGGATTACAATAACCAATAGTCGGTGTTATTGGTTTTTTGTTAGCATATTGAGCCATTTGATACAAAATAGTACCTGGCTCACTCCCTTTAAGGGCAATACCACTCCATTTAAATAAGTCTAGCGTTCCAGGATACATAACATTAACAACAAGCAAGTTAATTTTTTCACGGTGCTCTTCACTTATATGAGCAGATAAAAAGTCTGCCGTAGCTTTAGTTCTTTCAAGTGCAATATGAAAATCAGGAACAATATCTTGAGATAGCAGTGCTGTTGTTGCCGAGTTGCAAGAGACTATAATGGCCTTACCTTGCTCTTGTTTGATTCTCTCAATATCAGAGTCAAGCGACGGTCCATTGGCTACAATAAAAACGGGAAAATCTTTAATTTCTTGAGGAAGAGCTGCTTTATATTTTAATACATTAGGGGATTTATCCATTACTCCTATAGTATGAGCCATACTCATCAATGCATCATCAAAAAAACCCCACCCCATAAAAAACTGATGAAAATTATCACGTATTTCAGTAGTAAGTCGTTCCATTGCTTGCGAAGGGTAGTGTTGATAGAAGAATGAATTGGAGATACTAAATGCGCCAATATCCTTTGCTCGTTCATAAAGCTGTTGATATATTTCACTTTCAGAGTTACCTATCCCTAAATATAAATAAGCACCGCTATCATCAACTTTTTTTAGGTAACCAACCCAGTCAAAACAAAATAAGCTGGCATAAAAGTAATCATTGTTAGGTTCAAATATTGACAAATAAGAGGCTGTACTCGCTTCAATTAGAGGCATTAAGTGATAACCTAAACCTATACCAAATATAATGGTACTTGGTACCTTATTATCTACCGATTTATTAGCAGACAACCCTCTTTGAGCTTTATTATACTTAGCACCTATTGCTTTCATTAAATGAACATGTAAGAAGTCTGTGGTATTTTCTAAAAACTCTACCCCTGAAAAGTTAAGGTTACCCAGCTCTGGATTAGCTAGTGAACTGGCCACCTGTTCAGTGATTTGTTTAACTGGAGTATCACTATACATGGGCACTAAGGTATCATAATCAATAATATTTGCAGTACCATTATCATTAACCATTAACTGAAATTTTTCATCCGGCTGATAGCTGACAAATTTATTATAAATTTCAGGAAAATATTGTTTAAATGCCACAATATTTTCTTCAAAACGAGCATTGGCCTCTACCGAAAAAAGATGCTCTTGTTCTGATTTACTTTGCATTTTTTCAAGCTGGTTTTCTATCTTTAATAAGTTTTCTTGAATTGAGTCCACTGAACAACACCTAACTGTCAAAATAATAACGATAACTTTAGTATACGCATATACTAGCGCTAATTGTAAGTAACGTTATTAACTGAGCAAGTCATATGCCAAAAACTTAATCAGAGGCATAAGGATGAAAGAATAGAAATGTTAACTTTAGGCATTAATTGTTGAAAAAGTGATTACGCTCCGTAAGCTTTTTTCATTTTATCTGCTGTTTTCATTGAAGTTAGTTCAGATTTAATATTTTCAAACAGAAGAGTCAAATTTATAACTTCTTCATCTAAAAAAGTATTAACTGATATCAAGAGTTTTTGGTGACTTTTAAAGGCTAAGGATTGATTTATAAAAACAGAGTTTTTAAAATCCTCATCCTCAAAGACTAACATAAGAGATTGTTGTAGCTCAGGTACAATTTTTGAAACTTTTTCATATTCTTGTTCTACTAATAATGACTGACACTTCAAATATAGAGTGTTAACTTCTGATAAGTTCTTTTCTGTTATCGAAGAAATTTTTCCAATATTGTCTATCATATCATTAGCTTGCAATTACAGCTCTTTGTTTTTCAGCATCAATTCTTGCTTCCATTGGAATTTCATCCCATGCAGATTTAATTTCACGGAATAAATCAGATACTTCATCGATAGCTCCCGTATCTTTTTCAACACTAGCATCTACTAACCTGTCACCCATATACTCATATAGAGCATTCAAGTTGTCCGGTATTTCACTATCTACATTTAAATCTAAACTTGAACGTAAAGCTACTATAATTGAGCTTGCCTTAGAAAGAGAACTACTTTTTAGTTCTAAATCTCCACGCTCAACACTACCTTTTGCAATAGCCAAGCTATCCATAACTCCAGCCATTAACATTTGAATAATCTGATAAGGTTCAGCATTAGCCAATTGTGTTTTATTCGCTTCTTTTTGATACTGCTTTAATTTAATATTCATAATTAACTCTTCTCTAAAGTGGCTTTTTATTACTTATCTCGAGTAAAACCAGGGAGGCTATCTAGCTGACTACTAAGAAAACTCCCCGAACTTTTCATTTGTGCAATCAAAACATCTAAACTTGAATATTGCTTTCTTAACCGAATTTCTAACTGTTCAATACGATATGCGTGATTACTTTTATCATTTTCAAGCTGTTTCAATTCACTGTTTATTGAATCTTCACGAAATTTCATTGCTCCATCACTTTCAAGATAATTATCTAGCAACCCAGCAAATACCGTAGCAATTCCATCTGGCGCAGTAAAAATCGTACCAACATCATCATATGAATCCGACAAAGCATCATTTAAACTACGTACCAAAGAATCTTTTTCTAAATCACCATCTTTACTCAAGCCTAAACCAATATCGTAAAGTGTTTCAAAATTCCCTGCATCGGTAACCATACTTGATAATGTATTAATCAACTGGTTTTTCAAGCTACGCATTGAACTATCACCGTTTAACGCACCACCAATTTTAGTATGATATTCAATGGTATCAATTGCATTGTTAAACTTTTCAATAAAATCATTTACATTTGCTTCGACAGTTTCTTTATCTACATCAACAACTAAACCAGCTTTTTCATTATTTTCACTTTCTTTTAAAGCAGTGATGGTCAAATCTTGTATAGCATTAGTAAATTTATTGGTTTCGCTAGAAATAGAAATACCATCAACCTCAATGATAGCGTTTCTTGCTTGATCAGCAACTGCAATAGACAGGCCACCTGGGGTAATTCCGTCATTAGCAAGAGTCGACACATTATCGAGTTCTGCCGTATCATTTGTAATGACTAAATCGTTACCTGCTCCTGTAATATTAGAAGTTAATACTAATTTTGAAGAAGTACCATCATTTATAATGTTAGCAGTTAAGCCAAAGTTATCCTCAGAATCATTGATAGCGGTTCTTAAGTCTTCTAGTGTTGCACCCGCACCAAGGTTTACATCAAATGTTTCAGTACCTGCAGTAAATGTTAAGTTTCCTCCTGAAGCCGTTACAACATCGTCAGGTGAAGTGTAAAGACCATCACCCATAACGGCACGACTACCTTGAGATAATTGCATAACTTCAACATCAAATGCGGCAGAAGT
>JAGSHH010000193.1 GCA_023954655.1 Colwelliaceae bacterium | reverse complement strand
TAATGGATCACCTACGTCGCAAAAGTCTTAAATTAGATCAATTAAAAGTTTGTGTACTTGATGAAGCCGATGAAATGCTAAACATGGGCTTTTTGGAAGACATTACATGGACACTTGATCATGTACCAGATAATACTCAAATGTGTTTGTTTTCGGCAACTATGCCTGCAGGCATTCGCAAAATTGCTAATCGCTTCTTAAAAGAACCTGTGCATGTAAAAATTGCAGCTGTTAAGAAAGAAAAAGCTAATATTACTCAATATGCATGGAAAGTCAGTGGCATCCAAAAAATCACAGCATTAACGCGTATTGCTGAAATCGTTGACTATGACGCAATGATTATTTTTGTTCGCACTCGTAATGACACTGTTGATGTTGCTGAAAAATTAGAACGTGCGGGTTTCCCTGCTGTTGCATTAAATGGCGACATGAACCAACAACAACGTGAACGTACTATCGATCAACTTAAATCAGGTGGTTCTTCTATCTTAGTTGCAACTGATGTTGTTGCACGTGGTTTAGATATCCCTCGTATTTCTTTAGTGATTAACTATGATTTACCAAGTGATAATGAATCATATGTTCACAGAATTGGTCGTACAGGTCGTGCAGGTCGTGAAGGAACAGCAATCTCATTTGTTCGTCCTCGTGAAATGTACTCGTTACGTCACTATGAGCGTTTAACATCAGGTGTTGTTAAGTCATATGATTTACCAAATATTCAAGAAATTGGTAAAAAACGTATTGAAAAAACACGTACAGAAATGGCATCAATTATTGCTGAAAAAGATTTAACAGCGATGCGTGAAATTATTGAAGGAATGGCAGCTGAGTCAGAACTTTCAATGACTGACTTAGCCGCTGCGTTATTGTTCCAGAAACAATTAAAGCAACCTTTACAACCGAAAGAAGACCCTAAACCTCGTCGTGATGCACGTTCAGATAACCGCAACGATAGAGATGGTCGTGGTCGTAATGATTCTCGTCGTGATGCACGTGGGGATCGTGGAAGAGATAACCGAAGTGAACGTGGTCGTGATAATCGTTCAGAGCGTGCTCCTCGTAAAGCGAAAGAAGTTCGTAATGATGTTGATTGGCAGACTTATCGTCTAGAAGTTGGTAAAGAACATGGTGCTAAGCCAGGTGATATTGTTGGTGCTATTGCTAATGAAATTTCACTTGATAGTAGCTACATTGGTCAAATTAACTTGCATGAGCGTCATACATTTGTTCAGTTACCTAAAGGTATGCCTGACAAATCATTCAAGCAATTAAAGAATGTGCGTATACGTCGTCAAGCATTAGAAATCTCAGTATCTGATACTGCAGTTGCTAAAGATCGTCCACGTCGTACAGAGCGAAATGATCGTCCAAGACGTGCAAACTAGCTTTTAATGTTATTTATTAAAAAGGCGAGTCAATTGACTCGCCTTTTTTGTTATTGACTGTTTGAGTTTACTGACGCATAAAAGCTATTTTGCTAATTCAATCATAACAGCAGTGTACATTTTTAAATTAAGTACAAATTGCTTCATTGTTATAAATTCATGCTCAGAATGTCCTGTATATTCAGCTCCAGGCATCGATGGACCAAAAGCAACTGCGTTAGGAAATAGTCGTGAGTTAGTTCCGCCACCAATAGAGATTGGTTGAGGATTTTTCACTCCGGTGAAATGTGAAAATACTGAAAGCAATGTATCTACTTGTGGCGCATCACCCTGTACAAAAGGGTTGCCAATATAATGATCAAGCTCAGTCATATCAGCCATATTCTTCAGTTTCCAACTGGCAATGGCATGATTAATTTCATTACGTAATTGGTCTGCTGATTTACCTCGAGGGCGACGAATATTTATATTTAATTCAATGTTGTTCTTGTTTTGTTTTATTACGGTGGGAGAGACTGTCATTGGTCCCATAAAATCGTCAGAATAAGCAATATTTCCAAATTTCTTCCCTTCTAGCCCTAAACCAATATTATCATTTATAAAGTTTACTAATGTACCGGCGCCACTACTTGGCCATCGTGTTGCAGAAAGTAAATCAGCTAAATAAGGAATTGCATTTATTCCTTCTTGCGGTTTTGATGAGTGAGCTGATTTACCTAGTGCGGTAATTGTAAGTTGTTTATCTTTGAGTATTAAATCAAATGAAATGCCTTTATAAGATTGAGCTTTATTCATTAAATTTTGTAATAAAGAAATATCAGCATTTTCAATAACTGCTTTTGCATCTTCAGGAATTTGGCTACCAAAGTATCCTCCTTCAAATTGACTGATGTAGGCATCAAAAGTAGGAGAAGTTTTACTTTTGTTAAATGCAATTTTTAATGTCCCGTAACCTTTTTCTGCAGTAACAACAGGGTACTCAGCATCAATAGTAATGTTTATTTGTGGAAGTTTATTGTTTTTCACATATTCTTGTAATGGCCCCCAATCAGACTCTTCGGCCATATATACATAAAGCTCAAGGCGTTTATTTAACTTAATGCCTTTATCTTTGATAGCTTTCATTGCATATAAGGCAGTTGAAATAGGTCCTTTATCATCTTCTGTACCCCGAGCAATGAGTTTACCCGGTTCTGTCGTTTGATCTAATTCGAAAGGTGACTTAGCCCACTTTGTTGCATTTACAGGCTGAATATCCCCATGAGTGATAATTCCAACACGCTCTTTACTTTTACCTAAACTGATGATCACCACATAACCTTTGTCTTGAAACTCTAGGCCAAGTGATTCCGATTGTCTTTTCAATTCTTTTTTAAAGGCAATGTGCTCTGGGTTGTCAGTTGCTTTCAAACCTTCAACCGCAACTGTATTGTATTTAACTAACTGAGCAAGACTTTTAATCATCGCGGATTTATAACTGTCTACCGCATACTTTGCTGTTTTGTCAGCTATTTCACTCACTTTGTTTATTTGTTGATTAGCATTTATCGAGAGTGGAACAAGAGTTACGATAAATAAGAATGGGATTATAATTTTATTAAACACGAGCTGCCCTTTATATTTTAAGTAAAAAATAAACTATCAACTTATTAATAATATTTCTGTTAAGGTGATGTTTGTAAAGAATAGACCTAAACTATAATGATTTGTTCAAAGATAAAACAGCTACAATAAAGATAAAGTTAAACCTGTACAGTTGTTAATTAATCTGCAAAAAAGATATATAAATAAAACTATGAAACAAGATTTTCGACAAGCAAAATATTTAAACCAATCTGGCTCTCAAAAGGGACAGTACTTTATTAATCGTTTAAATTATTTTGAATTTCACCAATATCCAAATTATAAAAAGCATAAAGTACTATCTGTATTTACATTTTTTGTAGGTTTGCATTGTTTAAGCTACGCGAACATGTTTTCAAGTGTCTTTTGGCTTTTGTTTGTAACAGGTAGCTTATATTTGTCCTATATCAGTGCTATTACTTTTATTTTATTACAACGCCAAATTTGCCGTTATCGTGGCTATATTTTCTACCCGAAGTCTTGGTTGGCTTTTTTCATTTCTATTCAAAAAGATGTTGATATTGATGATTTTGATTCAGTTGCGACACTTGAAAAAAAATAGCCTTCCCTTTTAAATAATTAAAATAAACATTTGAGTAATTTATGTCGAATTTAGAAATTAGAACTGCAACCTCCAATGATGCTGAAATCATTTTATATTTTATTCGAGAGTTAGCAATTTATGAAAAAGCTGAACATGAAGTCTTGGCAACGATTGAGACTATTCAATCTAGCATGTTTGGTAACAGGGGGGGGGTTCATGGTTTGATTTGTGAATTAGACGGGAAGCCAATTGGTTTTTCAGTTTATTTTTATAATTATTCAACATGGTTAGCAAAACCAGGTCTATATCTAGAAGATTTATATGTATCGCCTGAATATCGTGGACAAGGGGCAGGTGTTGCATTATTGAAGTGTTTAGCAAGTATTGCAATTGAAGAAGGATGTGGCCGTTTTGAGTGGAGTTGTTTAGATTGGAATACACCATCTCGTAAGTTTTATGAGTCACTTGGAGCTGAACCTCAACATGAATGGCTTGGTTATAGAATGTCAGGAAAAACGCTAACGGACTTTGCTAAATAGTAAGATCAATAACCAGATTTAATAGTAGTTACAGAATAAAAAAGAGCTTAAATTTAAGCTCTTTTTTATAGATTTTTTAATTCTCTTTCTGCGTAAAAATATTAAAGAATATTCCCAAATTGATCTTTTGCTTCTAGCGCTTGATCATCAGGAAAATTGGCTAAGTCGTTGTCATCTAATAACCAAGGTGCCAAACATTCGCGGCTTTCAACACATGGATCAGTTAAGGTATGAAGAAAATCCACAACCAGTCTTACTTGAATTGCATTTAAGTTAGGTCTAGCACGAAATGGTGCTGATGCTGTTATAGAGTTATTTCTAGCATCTTGTAAGTAATCAGCTATTTCAATTGAGTTAGCAAATGAATCAGAGAAAACATCTTCACAATTTACATTATTTTTTATCATGAGCAATTGGATTTGTGGTAATTGACAATATGGTGCATTACCATCAGAAAACGTTTGTTCACCTTGTGCAGCAAACAACCTTTCAATCGCACGTCGTGGGTTATTGTAATGTTCAACAACTTCTTCTAACGTTTGATATGCACCCGTGTGTCCATAAGGTGCAGTTGCTGAAATATTTAATAAACTAGGTGTTCTAAAATGGAATTTGTCATTACTATTGTTAGTGACGTTTTCACGGCCAAAATCTTGGCTCGTCTCTGTATTGCTAGTATTTCCTTTGCCCAACCCTATTTGAGGATAAGCAACTAAATGATGACGAGAGTTTGAAAAATTGCTGCCATTATGACATGCAGCGCAGCCAGCACCACCGTCTCTACTTGATGTAAAAAACAATACAGCACCTTGCTTTTGATCATCCGTTAAAGCTTGGCTATTACCCGATAAGTAGTCCTGCCATGGATTATTAACAAAAACCATTGAACGTTCATATTCACTAATAGCTTCAAAAACTCTATCTGTAGTCACTAGTTGATCGCCGAACACTTGTGAAAATTCTGCAGGCCATGTAGTTGAAATATTTTCAATATCATTATTTAGTCTTGAAACTAGAGTTGTTCTTAATGATTGGTTATTGGCAGAAGTTTCAAAATCTCCTCGCATTTCCTCTACCGATGTCACAGGAAATCTTGCTTGTGCATCGGCTAAAGTTGCCCCTTCAGGGATATTTTGATCAGGTCGTCGTCTTCCTTGTGTATCAATTTCTGAGTCAGGTGTAAATATAGCGCCATCTCGTCTTCTTTCAACTCGGCTGTCCCAAAATAAGCCACGTTCGTATAAAGCAATATTAAAAATAGAAGGAGCATTACGAGCCACAATTGGGTGGTCATCATTAGCATTAAAACGACCATGGCCAAGTAAATCATGTGCTTCGTTATCAAGTTCATCGACTGCAGCAACACCAACTGAAAGAGATATATCATCACCACCTCCTAAAATAGGGTGATGGCAACTTACACAAGCAGCACTTTGTTCACCTCCTAAATTTTTAGTAAAAAAAAGTTTTTTACCTAACTGCACCTTTACATCATTAACAGGTAGAGTATTAAGTGTTGAATTATCTATAGCTTGAATATTTTGTTGTGCAATTATATTTTGTAATTGTTGATCTATTTCTTCAGTATCTGGCTGTTCTATTTGCCCAGGTTGCCCAGGTTGCCCAGGTTGCCCAGGAGGTGGAGGAGGTCTTCGAGGCCCTTCTTGAGCATAACTTTGGCTTATGAGCATACTACCGAGTAAAACAATGTTAACTATTAATTGTATTTTCATATCACTACTCACTTTGATTATATTGTTTTTATCATCAGGTATTAATTTACAAGGCAAATGTGCAGCAAATGTGCAAACAAAGGACAAATTTTAAGGAAGGTTGAATATCTACTAGGTAATGCTCTGATGAAATAGTAGAGTTAGTGTTAAATAAAGCTCAAAAAATTAAATAAACAGTTTGTTATATTTTTTGCAGGGTATTAATGAAGATTCATAATAAGTTATTTAGTGTTTTTATTGTATTTTCTACAGTATTAGTTATCTCTTTGGTGAGCCTAATGCAGTGGAGTATTGATAAAGGGATGATTGAATACGTTAATCAAAGAGAAATTAATACCTTAGAACCCTTTATTCAACAATTAACAAAAATATATCAGCAAAATAATAATTGGAATAGTTTAGTTAAAGCCGATAAAAAATTTGAACGTTTATTAAGAAAAACATTACAAGGGAGTGATTTTGCATTTCCTCGCCCTGAAAAAAGACCTCCTCCAAGGTTTAATGAAAATAATCAATACGATCGACGAAGACCACCCCGAAAAATAAAAGAAGAAGATAGATTTTACGAAAAAAATAAAGAGGATTTTGAAAAACCAAGAAAACGCTTTTCTGATTATGAAGCATATCAACCACCAAGAAGAAATGATCAATTACCAAACAAAAAACCAAGACCGC
>JAGSHH010000174.1 GCA_023954655.1 Colwelliaceae bacterium | reverse complement strand
AGAAGTAATAGGCGCTGTCCAAGCTGTTGTTCAGGCGGATGATAATGGTGCAAACACCAGAGGATATGTTTCAAATGCAGAGCTAAGGTTTCATTGCGATGGAGGAGATGTTGCAAGCTTAGTTTGTGTGCGGCAAGCTCCCGAGGGTGGCTTGAGCTCTTTAGTGAGTATGATTTCAATTCATAATGCAATAGTAAAAGAATGTCCGGAGCACTTAGAAACTCTATATGAGGGCTTTCATCTATATGGAAGAAAGGAGGGTGATATGGATAGTTCAATTTCTCCATTAATTCCAATTTTTATGCCTAAAAATGATCATCTACTTTGTTTTATTAATCTGAGACTTATGGAGTTACCATATGAAACTCAAGGCGAACCAATGCCACAAGAAAAAAGAGCTGCCTTAGATGCTATAGAAGAGATAGCAGAGCGCCCAGAATATAAACTGCAATTTAAACTTCAGCCAGGAGACATGCTATTGGTTCAAAACTATACATGCATGCACAAACGATCTGGCTTCACTGATGACCCAGATCCTGAAAAATCTAGATTAATGTTAAGGCTTTGGTATAACATTCGAGGAGGGCGCGGAGAGACGATTCAAGCTCCAGAAAAGCGTGCAGGTTATTTCGATAAGTCTCCCTATGTCATAAGACATAAATAGATAAAGAACCTAGTAAGAATCTTTAATTAGCTATAAATCGAGTCAAGAGATTTAGGTGTTAGGCTCTCATGCTTGATTAATTCTCAATTTCCATATTGTGCAAAAATGCACATTTATTATTTTTTATTGCGTCTTTGTGCAGATCATCTTCTATGTAATTATCAAAAAGCTTATTTCATATGGGGGAAATATAATGAAATACAATTTATCTAAATTATTATTAGTTTCAGCATTTGCTTTGCCTTTTTCAATTGTGGCTCAAGATAGTCAGATTGAAGAGGTCGTTGTGACTTCTACAAAACAAGAAAAAAGCATTCAAGATGTTCCAGCAATGATTACTGCATTAACTGCAGTTGATATTGAGCAGTCCAGCATTGAAAATATGTATGATGTTGCTGCTAATTTACCAACATTAAGGGTTGATACAAATATTAGCCCAATGGCAACAAGTATTAGAATAAGAGGTATTGGTTCAGCAGGAAATGATCCAGCCATGGAGCCCAGTGTTGCTATTTTTGTGGATGGTGTATATCTCCCAAAATCAGGCTTAGGTCTTTCTGATATTCAGAACATTGAAAGAATTGAGGTTTTACAAGGACCACAAGGAACTCTTTATGGAAAAAATGCAACTGCTGGAGTAATCAATGTCATTACGCAAGCACCCAATCTCGAAGAATCCTCTGGGTACTTTGAAGTTATAGAGTCTGATTTTAATGGTCAACGACTTCAGGGATCGGCTTCTGTGCCTTTGAGTGAAACTTCTGCCATTCGAGCTTCCTTCTCTACATATGAAAGTGATGGCTTTATGAAGAACACTAGACTTGGTACAACAGGTTATGGGGCAGATGATACCAATCTTACTCTTCGATATATGTCACAGGTATCAGATAAGTTAAAGGTTGATTTCAAATTTTCTTCGGTTGAAAGAAATACAATTACCGCGAGTTTAAGTATTGGGATTTGTTCATTTAAACGCGATGACGAAAGCTTTGCCACTATCTATGATAAAGCAGATAAAGCTTTATATTCAGTAAAAAGAAAGGAAAAAAACAACTATGCCTTCCATTCTATTAGCGAGAAACCAAATAACACATAATTAAATTAAGCTTCGATACCCCAGCCATCGTTATAACCATTAAATTTTGCGGCTATTTGTTCAAATTGAGCTTCTTGCGCCACAATAGCATCATAATCTGGCAGCATTTTTACTGTACAATCTAGATCCCAAACATTCGGCGTTTCATCAGGGTGAATACTCAACACCATATCAGGCGCTTTATTTTTTAACAATTCAGCCATAGCTTCAGCTTGCTCTTTTTTCTCAAATAATTGAAAAAATACAACATTGTGAATTACGGCTAAATCAATACCTGCATCTTGCATTTCTGCCAATACTTGGCCTGTTTCATCGTTTGGAAAAGTCATAAAAAAATACCTAATTAATTTCACAAGCATTATAAACAGCTAATGCTGGGTTTAATAGCCAATACATTAATTACTTGCCTCTAAAGAACAACTGTTATTTATACATTGGGCATTATTTACTTGGAAGAAAGCGGGACATTTTTCTATTTTAGTTTGATCTTTTTTAGCTTTCAATAATTGTGCTGCTCCAATAGTATTAACTGCAATGTCACAAGTAAGATCAGTGAATTTAGCTTTAACCACAACACACTGTTCATCAGAAACACAAGTTAGGTTATTAGTAATAATTGAGAGGTTTATAGAGTGTTTAATTGTTGATAATGATTTAGCATGAACTAATGGGGCTGTTGCAACAATAGCTGTGTTAGGTATATTTTTTTGTTGATTTTCATTTTGCTCTAGTTGCTGATTGTAAGTGATATGCTTTTTCTCGTTATCATTAAGTAACACACCAAAACCCAAGAGGATTAAAGTAAATACCGATAAAACAAATAAGGAAATATACAGCCACTTAACCATATTATAAACCTCTAAAAACTAAAAAACCTTTAAGGTAATGCCTGCATCATAGTACCAATAGCTAACTGAATTTTTTCTTGTACTTGGTGACTATTATCCTTGGGCTTAATGTTCAATGGATAGACGCTACGCCAAATAGACCGCTTTTTTTCTTGGTGGACGACATCAAGAATTAAACTTCCCGGTAAAACTTTCCATGCTTTTTTGTTTTTAACTGCAAGGCCTGAATGCAAACACGGATCACAATACTTCACCCCTTTATTATATTTTTTCATTTCTTTAGGTATATTGATCAAATGATAACCAATAATAACATCCGCTTTATCATTGCTTTTATATTGCAATCCCCGAAATTCAAAGGCTTGTTCAATAGCTATCTCAATACTATTTCGAGTAGCATCACTAATATTTTGAAACTCTCCAAAAACAGAATTTCGTTCATAAGTACTATAACTTTTAATTGTTGAAAAATTAAAGCTACTCTTAAACTTTGCAGTTGCTGAAGAGTTATTTGTGCAACCTGCAATCAAATAACTCATTAGAATAAAATAAAAAAATCTTATCTTTTGGATGCCCACGAAAAAAACTTATTAATGAATAATAAAGTTAGCGTACCTGAAACATTTAATAATTCAAACCGCTTTATTTTTAAGACTCACCTACATTAAAACTGATAAATCAACTTCTTTAAAACTTAGTACTTTACCGCCAAACTCATTAGCAAAGGTTTGAGCATCTTTTTGTTGGCTAAAACTTGCTAACGTTTCCCCCATTGCACCTGTTTGACTAGAACCAGCTACAAACCAAGCCTTTTTAGCATCAATAAAATAATTATCATTAGGTGCATTCCATGGAGATTTACTCATATCGTGCACTAACATAGTGGTAACATTACGTTTATTTTCAGGATCTAAATAAAAACTAAACATGTCACGTGTTGAGCAAAACTTATGAACTTTATTACCGTCAGCCTCAGTAATGCCTTTTCTAAATAACTCTCCTTTTGGGCCATCAAAGTGAGAAATTAACATGCCACATAAATGGCATTCATCTGCTGATTCAATTGCCGCCGCTTGGTGAATAGTTTGATGTCCTTCTTCATTTTTTGAACAAGCGGTAAATACAAACATAACAAATAAACTAGTAAGTAGTGCTGATAAAAATTTCATAACGTCCATTCTTCAAATAAATAATTAAAGTGTTTTTTTCTTAAAAATAAAGTTAGCGCCAACTAAAGGTATTACAACCCAAGCAAGTAAGACTGAAAATAACTGTCCTTGCGATAAGCTCGATTTGATCGCAATTGCCAAAGCCCCATTCACATCACTGCTATCAAGACCAGCTAAGTTAACAAGTCTAAAAATATCTGACGGACTAAACATCATAATTTGCGTTAACCCTTGTTGGCTAACACCTTGTTCTACACCTACCAGTAATGCTAATAAAGCCAGATCAAAAACTAAAGCAAATAGAAACCAAATAATTAATGCGAAACCCGCTGCTTTAGATTTTTCACTCGCTGACAAACTAATCAAATAGGCAATTGCAGTAAAACTTAATCCTAGTAATACGGCACTACTGATAAATGTGCCAAACAAACGTAAAACTTCAACATCGTTTATTTGTACATATAAAATAAGTGCTGAAGAGCCAAATCCTAAAACAGTTGCTAAGGCGATGATGCCACCCTGACCAATAAACTTCCCGATAAGTAATTGTGTTTTACTTATTGGGTAAGTCAGTAATAACAGTAAAGTGCCACTTTCTTGCTCCCCCACAAAACTATCGTAACTTAATAACAAAGCAATTAAAGGAATAAGAAAGACAGCTAAACTGGCTAAACTGGCAACGGTTGTTGAAAGTGATGTAACACCCACAGCACCTGAAGCAGCAGCTCCAAAATAAGTTAAGCCTATTGATAAAATAGCAAAAATAATGGTGATGGATATTAACCAACGATTTCTTAAACCATCGTGAAATTCTTTACCTGCAACGGCTAAAATTTGGCTCATGATAAAGTCTCCTTCACAGTATTCCCTGTTTGATCACCATCTTTATGTTGAGATAAATAGTATTGATAAACCTGTTCAAGGTTGGCTTTTTCAACATCTATATCGCTGATTGATTCATACGCTAATAACTGACGTAATGTGGTAAGTTTATCCTTATCTGGAACCGTTAAAATATCGATAGATTCTTCATTTAGCAGATATTTAGCTAAGTGAGAATCCTGTCTAAGCGCGCCATTTAAGCCATGTGGTTTTATTTTTATCGGCAAATTCGCTTCACGTCGTAATTCAGCTAATGTTCCCATCGCCAGCATATTTCCTGAAGAAAGGATCATTGCTCTATCAATATGTTGTTCAACACCAGGTAAGACATGTGAGCATAATATTACACTTGTGCCTTGGCTTTTTAGCTGATCTACTGTCTGGTAAAAATCAGCTGTTGCTATCGGGTCAAGACCAACAGTAGGTTCATCTAATAATAATAATTTTGGATGGCCGATAAACGCTTGTGCTAAACCTAACCGTTGACGCATACCTTTAGAATAAGTTTTTACTGGACGTTTCATCGCATGAGCAACCCCCACTTGTTCAAGCAAAGCAATGGCATGCTTTTTAGATTCTTGACGAGAAAAGCCTTTCAACTTAGCAAAATAAGTAAGTACTTCTAAGCCCGTTAAGTGCTCATAAAAGCTGACATTTTCAGGTAAGTAACCAACCTTTTCACGCATGTGCCAGGCTTCTTTGGTATCGGGAGCAACACCCATCACATTCACCTCGCCATGGCTTGGTGAAATAACGCCTAAAATGAGCTTCATCATAGTGGTTTTACCTGCGCCATTATGACCAAACAAACCAAGCACCTCACCTTTATTTAACTGCATATCAATTGAATTCAAAGCAGTTAATCTAGGATATAGCTTACCAACATTAGATAATGATACTAAAGGAGATTTTGTCATTATTGTGTGTCCTTAACATTGGCACTTGCGAGCTTCGTGTTTGCAATACCGTCATCGCTTACGCCAACCTTTTTATTTTCTACTGTATTGTCAAAATGAGGAGATTTCATCAATGGAAAACTGTCTTTAACACCAGGCGGTTTCAAAATAGGAAATTGCCTTTGTACCCATCGCAAAATAATTACTGCGGGACTATCCATTAACATTTTCATTTCAGGGTATTGCCAAACCAATTTGTCGATACCATCATTTGGCTCAAAAATAACATCGCCAACATTGTCATTATTCATATCCCAACCTAAATAATTACTCCAATAGTTTCCGATACCGTCTTGGCTCCATTCTTGTTTTTTATTAGATACATATTTCACTTGAGTAGGGTTATCGATGAAGCTATTACCAAATATTTTCACCTCTTCCGAGCCCGCAGTGAGGTGAATGCCAATTTCAGCAGTATCAACAATGTTATTACTAATAGTGTTGTAACCTGAGTTATATACAAATAGTCCTTTACCGTCACGGCCTAAGACTTTATTTTCAGGTTTAGTCCAAACATTTTTTATTCGATTACCCGAAATCCTTGATTGCGTAATAAAGTTAAGTAAGAACCCGTAATCTTCACTGTCTATTGAGATGTTATTTTCAATGATTAATCGTCTTGAACTCATCATGGCGTAACCTGCACGAGTGTTATATGCCATGTTATCGATAATTGAATTGTCATAAGAATACATATAATGAATGCCATAACGTAAGTTATGCATGGTGTTCTTTTTTATGGTGTTATTTTGACTGTTCTGCACATAAATACCATCGCGTACAGAGCTGGTTTCATTACCCAAAATCATGCTTTTTTTAACACTAGATAACTGAATACCATTCCCACGATCTGCCGAACGTATCGATAAATTACCTTCAATGTTATTATTAATAACTTTGATTGATTCGCCTTTTTGCAACCAGATACCAAAACCGTCACCTTTTAAGTGATTATTTTGAATAATAATATGACTAGCTTTTTCGTCAGAATATATTCCAGAATGTTGTTCAGTTAAATCACTGCCCCAATTCTCTATGAATACGTTTTCGATTGTAATATGAGAGTTTTTAAGCAATAAAGCGTGACCATCACCTTGAGCATCAATAATCACCTTTTTAGTGTTGTTACTATCGGTCGTTATAGTTACAGCATGGTTGAGCACGAAATTGCCTTGGTAGCGTCCTTCTTGAAGCACCAAAATATCACCATCAACAGCTTCATCAAGTTGATGTTGTAAGTTATCTTGTGGCGTGACTTTTATTTCTTTTGCATGCACAACATTAGTGAAAGCAATAATGCCACTTAAACATATGAAAAAAATTAGAGATTTAATGATAATTCTCAATGAAAATCTTCGTTTTTATAGTGTAAAAAGAGCATAACAATTTTAAATTGTTATGCCCTTGATCTTGATTAAGCTTTTGTTAAAAAGTGATTTATATCACAAAAAATTAATGCGATTTTTCACTAACAATAAAGATAAAGCTCAATACTTTTTAAAATATTGAGCTTTCTACTTAAAACTTATCTTAGTCGTTTCAACAAAACCTAAGTTTCAACAAACATTCTTCCACGCATTTCCATGTGAAGTGCATGACAGAACCAATTACAGTAATACCATTGAACACCTGGTTTATTCGCTGT
>JAGSHH010000208.1 GCA_023954655.1 Colwelliaceae bacterium | reverse complement strand
TGAGCTTAAGCGTGTGACATAAGAGCGTGACATCCTAAATGAAGCCGCCGTGTTCTTTGCCACCGAGCCGAAGAAAAATATACGTTAATAAAAGCTCGCTGACAGAAATACCATGTGCGTACACTCTGTTGCGCATTAGAAGCCCACCCCAATGGCGTTTATTCTTGGCTTTCAAACCCCGTTAGCAAACGCGCCAAAGAAGATGATTATTTACTGGGTTTCATAAAGCAATATTGGCTAGAAAGTGGCTGTGTTTACTGCTATCGCAAGGTCTATAAAAATTTACAGGCCGCAGGTGATCTGTGTGGTAAGAGTCGCATATATCGTGTGATGCGGACGGAAGGGCTTCGAGCTAAACGAGGTTATTAAAGGAAGAATAACTTTGGCGGTGGAGACCTAGCAACGGTTGCACCCAATCTACTAAATCGTGAATTTGATGTTGAAAAACCGAATACTGTTTGGTTAACCAATATTACTTATATTCGTAAACGAGAAGGTTGGATTTCTTTTGCTGTGATCATTGATCTATTTTCACGGCAAGTGATTAGCTGGTCTATGGACGGTCGTATTAATACAGATTTAGTACTAAATGCAATTACAATGGCTTGCTGGCGATGAAAGCCTAAGGGCGAGGTAGTTGTCCACTCAGACCAAGAGTGCCAAAACACGAGCTATGATTGGCAAAATATACTTAAAGCTAACAACTTAGTGCCAAGTATGAGCCGTAGAGGCAATTGTCATGATAATACGTGTGAAGAAATCTTTTTTGCACTGTTAAAACGAGAGCGTATTCGACGTAGAATTTATAAGAGCATAGAGGAAGGTAAAGCGGATATATTTAATAATATTGAGCTGTTCTATAATCCAACTCGACGTCATGGAAATAATAATGACTTGTCGTCAATGGCGTATGAAAAGAACTATTTTTTGAAACAACTTAGTGTCAAGAAAACTAGAGGCGATTAAACGGCTCTTATTATATGAAATATTCATTGAATTATATCGACTTTTTAAACGATATTATAAGAAAATCAAGAAATATTTTTGTTTGAAAGTAAGAGTTACAAAGCATATTACTTTAATGAAAAAGGAAGAATAGTTTATGAAAACATGTCGGTAAGAAAGTTTATTGGTTCAGGGAGAAAGAATATTGTTATTTTTATTCAACTATGAGTAAAAATAATAAGAACTTATCTTAAATTACAAACTTAATTTCTGATAGTGTAAAGAATATAAAATCGATAGTTATCACAATTTTACATAATGAAAAACATTTAATGAATCTCTATTGAAATTAATAAATCACTGAGATTGAGCAGTTTTTATAAAGATATAGATAGTTTACTTTCTGATTTTTATCTAAACTTTAAATTTATAAGTTCGATGGGAATTTAAATCGTGATTGAAATAATTTAAATCGTGATTGAAATAATTTAAATTAAATTAGAGTAAAAAAATTATGATTTTTATTGAAAGGATAAAATTATGTGACGTACAATTAAATGGTTATATAAAAACACTTCCAATAGGATTTTTAAAATCCACTTCTATCACTTGTATATTGTAATAAGTTAAATTTTTAACTTTAATTATGCTGTTTAAAAAAACTAATATTATTTAAATGTTTCTGATTGGCTAAAAGTAGACAAATGCAAGCCTCTTTTATAAGTCTATATGTCTTGATTAGTTGTGTGTGAATTATTAAATATTTCTTAAACATTATTATTAATATTTATCAAGTGGTGGAAGTCACTATATTTCAATTTGATATGTGAAAATATTACATATAGCTGTATATGGGAAAAATATTTGTTTTTATTCTTTATTCTTTATTCTTTGTTCTTTAAAATATTGTTGCTGAATTGGAATGGAATCGTATACCGATGAATGAAAAATGCTGTGATAATAAACAATTAGTAAAAGTACACCGTACATGGTTTCAACGATTTTTTTACGCTCATATTTTTAAGTGCTTAAATTGTGGAAATATTACCAAATTTAAAAAATAGACCGATTTTTGAGTAGACTCACGAGGCAAGGTTTTTGAGGCTAAGTTAGAAACTAAGTGGCATTTTAATTTCCTATACTGAAGTTTCTCCTACCACCTCAATAACACTTGGGTGATTTCTGTTTTAGCCAAACCCACCATAAACGGCTTAACACATGGGCCACCCACTAGGACGCTAAAGTCGAACGCCTTAGCCATTTGTTTGTGAGTTTCGTACATGCTTTCAAGCATCATAAATTCATTCGAGATTTTGCCTAATATGCCTGCTAGTCAGTTCAGAGGTAATGCGATCAAGCAAGGTTTCAAATTTTTCAAGGTTTATTGTGCCTGCATCGTAGCTGGGTATGCCTTGGTCCAGTTCATCAATGCTGGTGTTGGCTGTTTCTAAAAGCGAGTCCGTGACACCATCTAAGGTGACAGCTATTGTGTTGATATTGTTAAAAGATGCGGGACGATCATAGATATAACTATCAATCTCTTTAACGGCGGATGCCACTTGTATGTCATTGATAAGGATATCTAATCGGGCGTTTAGACGGCGCTTTGTCAGATGAGTTACCGACCTATGATTGGTTAAAATCAGAAGGCGGACAAGACTTTGAGTTTAAAGGTGAAGCCTTTGCCAAAGATGACAAGATCGCCATCGTTGTTCGCAAAGGTAATGATGAACTGAGAGAAGGTTTCAACAAGGCTATCGAGCAAATTGTTGAAGATGGCACTTATGCCAAGATCAATGCCAAGTACTTCCCATTTTCGATTTACTAGGTTGAAGCTGTAAGCCGAAACCAAAGATTGAAGTAGGAAGTTCTTTTTAAGTTTTATGATTTTATCCCAGCCTAGGCTGGGATTTTTTGTTTGAGTATTAGCTAAAGTAAGCGTGCTTTGTCGTTGTGTTAAATTTTTAAATAATTAGAATCAGTTAGTTATAATATTTTTTGAGAAAATAACCTTGCATGGAAAGCAAAGTAGAAAATGAAACATCGTGTGGGTAAGTTTAGCTAGAAAGGCATTAAAAAGTGCAAAGTGTTTACCTTCTAAACTTTTTTTAATTAAATGTAGAGTTTATGTACTTGTAAGTAAGGCTTAAAAGGGAACTATATAATATGAAGGCAAAAATAATATCAAGCATTGTAGTTTCAATGTTGCTGACTGTTTGCAACACATCGGCTCAAGCTAACGTTACAAATTATGAAGCTAAGGGTAACCTAGAGTCTCCAAGTCCAGCTGGATGTATTAAGGTAAATGAACTAACCAATCAGCAAAATCCAGTTGATATATTTACAGGTTTAAATACTTGCTTGATCAATCATGATTACAAGAATGCAGCAGAGTTATATTTTGCAGGTATGTCTTATGGTCTTTTTGATGCTAAGCGTGTTTCAGATAACACTGCGCACCAAGCAATCATAGTTTTACGTACGAACGTATTTTCCTCTCAATCACAGGATGTTATGGAAAAGTTGCAAACAGAGCTTACTAAGATCACATCTGAAAATACTGAAATTTGCAGAAGCCTTATAAATTTGGGGGCACCTGTCTATTATCCAAATTATATGGTTCAACATGGTATTAGAGCATTTACGGATCAAGGAAAGACAGATGGTCTGATTGAACATTTTGATTCAGGCTCTTCTTGGAAAGAGGTTTTATCTGCTAGCGTAAAGTGCGCTTAGTTAAGAGGGTGAAATTTCTACTTATACTAAGTTATTCAGAAAACTAATCGCTTCACTTCGTTGAAAGCACCTAACAAACTACGCCTTATAAATGTAATGGAGTCATAATTGAAGCTTGTCCAAAAGATTTTCATAATTTTATTCTTAACTTCATCTCTTGCTACAGCGGATAATTTTCCAGAGTCTTATTTTGAGAAAGAGCTAAAAAATATCAATCAAACTGTCACTATAGATTTAAAGGATATTAAACCGGGTGAGACACTAGAGGTAAATGCATTAGGCAGGGTGGTTCTTATATATAGACGAACAGCCAAGGATTTAAGATACCTTTCTAACGATTATGGTGAAGCCGTTGTTGATCCACTCAATAAGAACTGGGTAAAAGCAATAGATTACCGCCCTTCAACCTTAGGCTCTGTTTGGAAAAAAGTGCTTTCGGATACGCAAGAACAATATGAATTGAAGCATGATAGATCTCTGTTGAAAGACTACATGATAGTTTTGGGCCATTCACCTTTCTCTAGTTGTGCTATTTATGTAACGCCTAAACCAACACATAAGCATGCTGTTTTTTATGATATATGTAAGAGAACAGAGTATGACTCATCAGGGAGGGTGTTAAGGAATACAGGCTACAGTGAATTAGATATTTTTAATCTTCACATCCCACCTTACAAATTGATTGATGCTACAAAGATAGAACTAGGGCTTAAAACCCCAAGTAAGCATGACCAAACTGGACAGATTAATAAAATTGATTATTCTGGTTTAACCCCGCAAGAAAAATTGTGGTTGGCTGCTCAAAATAATGATTTTGATACAATCAAAAAGTCTATTCGGCAGGGGGCCAATCCAAACAAGATAGAATATAGAGGGAATGCGCTTGATTATGCCATAACAGGCAGTAGTTATGAGGTTGTTACTTATTTACTGGCTAAAGGTGCAAAGCAAACAGCTGTAACCAAAGATATGATAGAAATTGTTGGAAGAGATGAGATCTATCAATTGTTGAAATTACCAAAAAAACAATAAAGTTAGTTTTTTGAATGTTGGGGTCGTGCTAAATCTATAGGATTCATATGAAACTCTTACTTTTGGCTTTAATGCTTTGTTCATCGCTATCTAGTGCTGGTGATTTTGAAGACGTTAAGAATGCACAAGGTATCTCAGAATATCTAAAGTTTGACGAGCAGGTTGAAGTTGAGAAACTAGGAGTGCTTAAAAATAAGTATATTGTCTATAACTATACTTCAATTTGGGGACAAGCTAAGCGAGCGAGTAATAGACTAATTATTTTGAATATTCAGCATCAAATGCTAGGTATGTACGATATTACAGAATGGGCAATATCAATTGAAGATAGCTGTATTGTGTTTCGGTTTGATACTGAGGTAGGAAATAAGATATGCCTAATCGATAACAAGTTGCCAAGGACAGTATGGCTAGATGGTGAAACCCCCACATTGTTTAAATAAACACTTTATCATGAGAAACATTTAAAACTTTAAAGTTAAGTCACTCGCTTTGATTTTTTTATAAGTTCGTTTTTCACCTTAAAAGCTAGAT
>JAGSHH010000061.1 GCA_023954655.1 Colwelliaceae bacterium | reverse complement strand
TAGCTCTAATGATGTAAATATTACTGGTTATCTGTGGCAAAAATTTTTAACTTCTGACACTTCAAAGTCTGCTGTAACTCCCAATTTTATTTTTCCTGAACAAGTAGGAAGTAATGAAGTTAAATTGGCATATGAGCATGTGAGAGAAGACCACACTATTTATGGTTGGTATTTTGATGTGACACTAAGACAGAAATTCAATTACTTAGATTACCCTTTAGACCATAAGACAGTTTGGATTAGGATTTCTCCTTCACATTTTGATCGAAATACCGTTTTATTACCTGCTCTTGATGATTATCAATCGACAAATATCGGAGAACCTTTTGGACTAGATGAAAATTTGGTATTAGGCAATTGGGAAATCAACGAAACTTTTTTTGATTACAAGATGGTTTCTTATGACACAAATTTTGGCACCGAATTTAAAGAACAACATTATGAGTATCCAGAACTATATTTTAATATTGTTGTTAAACGAAAATTTTTAAATTCATTTGTTATCAACTTAGTACCCTTGTTAACGGTAGCTATTTTACTCTTTGCTTTATTAATGACAGTTACGGCTGAACCTAAAAAGCGTGATGCTCTAGGTTTTAATTTTACCGGGGTAATTTCGATAGTTTCGGCGTTATTTTTTGTTGTGATGATTTCTCATATTCAACTCCGTCAGAAGTTCTCTGAAGATGGCATAGTGTATATCGAATATTTTTTTCTATTGATGTACTTTTTGATGATTATGCTAATTATTAATACCTATATATTTTCGAAAGGAAAGATTACTTCTACAAATTTTATTATTAAAAATGATAATTTACTGCCTAAGCTATATTTTTGGCCTGTTACTTTAGGAGTTATGGTAGTGGTAACATTAGTAAAATTTGTTTTCTGATAGATAAAATTAAGGCAATAAAAAACGCATAAAATTACTTATGCGCTTTAATTAGGAAAACTAGTTTGTCTTAGCTAATGTAACTTAGAAAGAAGCACCGATGCTTAATACTAATGACTCTTCACCTTCGCCTGTTTCAACATCTAATTCAGAAGAGTTAGAAATTAAAGCAACGCCAAGGTCAAAACCTGATACAGAAGTACCGTAACCAAACTCAAAGTATTCGCCATCAAAATCTTGACCCCAAGTACCAAATGTAGCGTAAAGTCCTGATTCGCCTTCAACGCTAACAGAAAGGAAGTCGTAATCAGACTCATCAATACCTAAGCCTTTATCTTCTTCATGAGTTCCAACATTGTATGAAAGTGAAAAAGCACCATAAGCAGCGCTTAAATTAATTTCATTGTAAGCTGAATCAAAATCTCCAGTATATTGATACGTTGTAACGCCAGCACTTAAGCTAACGCCACTTTCTGTTTCAATGCCGTAACCAGCATAGAAATCTATTTCTATACCATCTTGAACATCAGCAGCCCATGTTCCTGCGTAGAAGCCACCTTTTTCAAAATCTAATCCAGCACTTGCTGATGCAGTGCTAGTTTGTGCAATACCACGGAAAAAGTATTGTGATACAACTCCAGCATTACCACTTAAACCTTCAATGCCTGCTAGGCCTTCTTCGGCGTTTGCGTTAATTGCAGTTAGTGTAGATGTTAAAAGTGTAGAAGCAAGTGCGATATTTAATAGTGTTTTTTTCATGTGTAACTCATTTTAGTTTATTTTTGTTACTTAAGGTTTTGCAAAGACAATGCCTGTAATTATTTTGCTGAAAAATAAATGACTTTAAATATATTATTCAATAACTTAATGGTTTGTAGAATGTAGGGCTTACACAAGTTTTATTATTAATACGAACGATGATGGTGCATAGGTTTATCAGTTTGTTCAAAATAGGTGCAAAGTATTGAAGGTCGATTAATTCACTATTTTAGGGTAAAGTAGCGCTGTTTTTAACTCGGGCGGAATATAATATGTCTCCATACTTAATTGCTCCTTCAATATTGTCAGCCGATTTTGCACGTTTAGGTGATGATGTTGCCAATGTTTTAGCTGCAGGTGCTGACGTGGTTCATTTTGATGTTATGGATAATCATTTTGTACCTAACTTAACGTTTGGACCAATGATATGTCAGTCATTAAGAGATTATGGGATTACAGCTCCCATCGATGTTCACTTAATGGTAAAACCTGTTGATAGCCTTATCCCCAGTTTTGCTAAGGCAGGTGCCGATATAATTACTTTTCATCCGGAAGGTAGCGATCATATTGATCGAACTTTACAACTTATTAAAGATCATGGTTGTAAAGCGGGATTAGTCTTAAATCCTGCAACGCCTTTGCATTGTTTAGATTTTGTCATGGAAAAACTTGATGTTATTTTATTGATGTCGGTAAACCCTGGTTTTGGTGGACAATCATTTATACCAACAACATTAGATAAAATTCGACTCGTGAAAGAAAAAGTTAACGCTAGTGGTCGAGATATTCGTATAGAGGTTGATGGTGGTGTTAAGGCGGATAATATCGCAGAAATTGCCGCTGCAGGTGCTGATATGTTTGTTGCAGGCTCTGCTATCTTTTCAAAACCAGATTACAAAGTAGCAATAGATGAAATGCGAGAACAGCTCGCTTTAGTAAAAAAATAATCAAAAATTGATCCCAATGATCAACTTTTAGTCAGTAAAAATAGTTTATTAGGTAAAGAAAAATCATGAGCAAACCTGTTGTATTAAGTGGCTGTCAGCCATCGGGCGAATTAACCATTGGCAATTATTTAGGCGCACTTAAACAGTGGGTTAATATGCAAGAAAGTCATAACTGTTATTACATGTTAGTCGATCAACATGCAATTACTGTTCGTCCTGATCCAAAAGCCTTGCGTAAAGCAACTCTCGATGGTTTAGCGTTATATCTTGCTTGTGGTGTTGACCCAGAACAAAGCACTATCTTTATTCAATCGCACGTTCCAGAACATGCTCAACTGAGTTGGATTTTAAGTTGTTACACTCAAATGGGTGAACTTAATCGCATGACACAATATAAAGATAAGTCGCAAAAATCTGAAGCAAATATGAATTCAGGTTTATTTACATATCCGGTATTAATGGCCGCCGATATCTTACTTTATCGCGCTAACAGCGTACCTGTAGGTGATGACCAAAAGCAGCATTTAGAGCTAGCGCGCGATATTGCAACACGTTTTAATAATCTTTACGGTGATGTTTTTGCTGTACCTGAACCATATATCCCTGAATTTGGCGCACGAGTAATGAGCTTGCAAGAGCCAACTAAGAAAATGTCAAAATCTGATACTAACCCTAGTAATTTCATTGGGCTTTTAGAAGAGCCAAAAAAAGTTGCCAAGAAAATTAAGCGTGCAATGACTGATTCAGATGAGCAAGCACGAATTTACTTTAATGTTGATGAAAAACCTGGTGTATCTAACTTATTGTCTTTGTTATCTTGTACGACAGGTCAAACAGTAGAGCAGTTAGTGCCTCAATATGAAGATAAAATGTATGGTCATTTAAAAGGTGATGTGGCTGATGCTGTAGTGGCTATGCTTGAACCTATTCAAGAAAAATATCATCAATATAGAAATGATCAAGCTTTTATGGAGCAAGTGATGCGTAGTGGTGCTGAAAAGGCTTCTGAGCGAGCAACTAAAATATTAACTTCTGTTTATGATGCTGTTGGCTTTATTGCTAAACCATAGCATTGTATAAACTCTTGCCTTAAAAGAGTTAATTTTTAGGGCAAGATAGTTTGACCTTATAGCTAATAGAATTCATACCCGTATAGCCATTATTTTACCTTTATATTAGGGTATTGCCATTCGTTGATTATTCTATCAATTTGACCTGTTGCCTTCATTTCATTAATAGATAGGCGTATTTTTTCTATTATTTCAGGTGAGGTTTTATTATTACATGCTAAATAATAATCTAATGGTTGTTCATCCGATTGATAAACGATCTCAAACATACTTGCATCTAAGTTGTTATATCTCGCACGATAATTAATAGTAAATGCATCAACTAAAATTAAATCAATACCTTCACGTTGCGATAGTAATTTTAATAACGAATAAGTGTTATTTACAATATAGAGATTAACACCTTCTTCGAAGCCTTTTTTTAATAACAGTTGGTGTGATATATCATCTCGAATCACTGCGGTTTTATATCTTTTAGCCTCTTCAAAGGAAGTTATTTTCAGTTTTCTTTCTGTTAAACCAATAAAAGAAGAATTACTTTCTGCTATCGTATTTACCCAAATGAATTGTTGCTCTCTCTCTGGAGTTTTAATAATTGAGTAAATACAAGTATTCTCTTTGTTACTTGTCATTTTGAAAGCACGAGTCCATGGATAGACTTTGATACTATAACTAAAAGGTGTTTTAAGCATTGCTGTTTCTACAACTTCCGTTGCGAAACCTAGTACTTCAGTTGGTGTACCAATTTGAAAAGGAGGAAGGTGTTCTGTGACAATTCTAATATGAGGTTTTGTAAGTAACTCTTGCGATGCGAAAGAATTACTTACAGAGCCAAAGAGCAAAATTAAGTAAAATGATATTTTAATTTTTCTCATTCTTCTTCTTATTTACCTGCTGAAAAATATCATTACTATTTTCAATAAATTTATCAACATTACTGCTTGGAGCAAACATAAATGTCGGCGTAAGTAACGTTGAATTAAATTGAGGTCGTACGCTAAAATCTGGCTTTTTACTCAACTGAATTAAAAATGTGCCACCAAATAATAATGTTGTTAAACAGCCTGCAACCACAACCCTTCTTAGTTTACTCATATGAAAACCGATATGACAGTTTAACCAAAATAAACAAAAGGCAATCGATATTGGTAATAATACTAATAAGCCTGTTAATGGAAACTGACTTGAAGTATTAAAATTTACTAGCGCTTCGATAAAGTCAATTACCCAAGTTAAATTATAAAAGACAAAACAAATACCTAACTGGGTAAATATTCTGGCATCGTGTTTAGTTAAATGTGACACCAAAGATACGGCTAAAGGCCAAATGGCAAACATTAATGTCAACCCGACGGCAGGTACGAATAACTGCGTAAAATTAACCTCTTTAGGATTGTTTAAAAAGAATATCCAACCTGTTAACAATGCAAATATAAAAATATTGATAATTAAAACGGCAGGTTGTTTTGTTAAATTCAGTAAATTTTCAAAAGGGCTCAGAGTAATGCTGTCAACTACTGGGTGATAAGGGAATACTATTCTTATCTGACTTTTACCGATTGATATTACATCTCCTGAGTGAACTATATGGCCATGTGCCGGCTTTTTTCCTTCACCCAAAAAGCAACCATTTATACTGTCTTGATCGATGATCCGCCAATTTTCACCATCATAATCTATTGATATATGTTCTGCGCAAACATGTGGGTCAGATAATATAATATCGCTATGATAACCACGACCTATATTGACACTGGTTTTATTAAATTTATGACGGCCTAATAGTTTGTGACCTCTGCTGATTTCTTCAATGATTATTTCCATGATACAGACTCCATAAACTTCTTAGTAAAGGCCTGTGCACTTTTTTGAGAAATACCAGCAAGGGTAAAATGGCTGAGTAAAGCTTGGTCATCTCTATCAATAGAAACTCCTAGGTATAAAACATCATAAAGGTCATCAAAATCTTTATACGCACGAGTGCAAAAAATTGATTTATTATTAATTTTTTGGTGTTCAGGCATCACAATATCATGTTGACATTCAAATTCTGTCACATCATCTTTACCTGCTTTATTTCCTGGCATTACGCGAGAAATTTGACGTTGAAATAACTGATAAAATTTAGTATCTGATAACTTTTTTGCTTGCATGAAACGGTATTCCATTTCTAAAGAACTCGTAAAAAAGTTACCTGCAATATAAGTGTTTTCGTCTAAAGAACAATTAGCAACGGCAAGCATAATTAATGCATCGTCTTTGTCTGCGTTTGATTCTCCCCAACAACGAATAAATGGTACGTCTATGGTAGGGATCAAACCTTCACCTAATTTTTTTAATTGCCAGTCACTATTAAGAAGTGCATCTACTAATTTCTTTTGATTAGCATGAAGCTGGTTTTCCATCTGTTCATCAATCGTTAAAAGCTCCTCTTTTTGGTATTGAGAAACTAATGTGATGAGCTTGTCGTGTGGAACTAAAAAGCCAATTTGATTACCTGATGTAGCAACGTTAATACCAACAACTTGTGTATTTTTATTAACAACAGGGCCACCACTCATGCCTGAGTTAACTGAACCTGTAAAATGAATACGGTCATTGAATGATTCTTTCTTCAAACCATTGTATGTTCCTGGTACTACAATCATGCCAAGATCATGAGGATTACCTAACGAATAAAGTTCTTCCCCTTTAATCGGAACTTCTTTTGAAATAACAAAAAAAGGCATCTCCTGTTCAACATCTCTTTTTACTAGGGCTAAATCATTAACAACATCAATACTTTTTAATTGTAGGGATGCTTTGTTACCTTTGTTATCTAAATATTCAATACGATATTTTTCAGGATGGCGGGCAAAGCTAGAAATAACATGGTAATTAGTCGCGATTAAACCATCACTACTAATCTGAAAACCTGAACCAATAGACGACTTTTCGCCACTCGCTTTATCAATTAATCTAATTTGGTAAAGTGATGGTGCTAGTTGTTTGAAAATAGTTTCTGCTTGTTCTGCGGCAAAACTGATATTACAGATCAGTATTAAAAACAAGCTTATTAAGCCCTTCATTTAGTATCCTTTTTATTGTTTACAAGGCTATTGTGCCATTGTTGTAGCAATTGTCATTAATTATCCTCATAAAGCTGATTAAACTCTGTAACAAAGCTTGAAAGAGTTGTTAAATAAGCCGTTTAAATGATTAATATCATCATAATAGGCTAAATAAGTGAATAGACCTTGAACCACTTTTCTAGATTGTTTATTTTGATTTCATTATTAACATTTATAATTTAAGGGTGTTTTTTGAAAAACATTATTTTTTTCCTCATCACAAGTTTTTGTTTTATTTCGCCAGATGTAACGGCTAATGAAAACCAATTATGCATAGAAGGGAGTGAAGATTGTTCATTTGCTCTATTGAATGACAAAAGTGGGCAACTTATTACGGTTAATCAAAAGCGTGCGAATGAGCCAATGTCTCCGTTTTCTACATTTAAAATCGCTAATTCGTTAATAGGGTTAGATACACAGGTAATTTCTAATAATAAGCAAACGCTTACTTACGACAAAACTATATATAAACAAGAACCTTGGTGGCCACCAGTATGGAAACTTGCATCATATAATTTAGCTAGTGCATACAAATTTTCGATGGTACCAGTATATCGTCAACTTGCCAGCGACATTGGAAAGACAGCCATGAAAAAATATTTGCAAAAATTTAATTATGGTAATCAAGATATTAGTTCTGGTTTAGATGATTTTTGGCTAAATGGTAGCTTGAAGATTTCTGCTATTGAGCAAGTTCAATTTTTGCAAAAGTTGCATCGTCAATCACTTGGCTTATCCTTTGAAACATATAAAAACATGAAACTGGTAATGTTAGCAAAATCATCAGATGATTATAAAATTTATGCCAAAACAGGTGCTGGAAAAGTTGATGATGGTTCAATGTTAGGTTGGTATGTAGGTTACGTAGAAAGTGCAAAAGGTATTCATTATTTTGCGATGAACTTTAATCGAAAGACTTATTCTGAAATGAAAAAAGATCGTATCAACATGGTGATGAACCACTTAAAACAGGCCGGTATCATTCATAAATAAACCTTTATTTATTTTTTATAAATCAGCTTGTTTGATATGCATCAAATAAGCTGGATTTCCTCTGCGACATTATGTCGCACTTCTTCATTTTTTCTTTGTTTTCATTAGTTATTACTTACAAAATAGCGTCAATTAAAACAGGTAAGTGAAGTAATCATGAAATTTTCAATTAAATCTTTTTCTCTTAAACCTAGCTCGATAGCCGTAAGTGCTGCTTTATTATCAATGAGTGTTTTATCCCATCATGCGATGGCGAACACTCCTGCAATTGACGCTAATGATAATATCGACGATATCGAAGTGATAACTATTACAAATCAACGTCATCATGTTGGTTTAGAAAATAATGAAAGTTACGCACAAGGCAAAACGACAGAGCCAGATCTGGCAAATTGGTTAACGTCTGTTCCTGGCGCTAATGTTAATTCGAATGGTCCAGTTACCGGCATTGCACAATATCGAGGACTCTACGGTGATAGATTATCTGCAACTTTAAATGGTCATGCCATTATTGGTGCAGGACCAAACGCCATGGATACACCGTTAAGTTATTCAACGCCGCTAATTGTTGACTCTATGACTGTATATCGTGGTATTGCTCCAGTATCTGCTGGTATAAATACCTTAGGTGGCGCTATTGATATTAAAATGCGTAAAGCGGAATCAAATAATAGCGACAACTGGCAGAGTGAAGGAGACTTGCAAATAGGTGCGCGCAGTAATAATAGTGCTAAGACATTATCTTCTGTGGTTAACATTGCAAAAAACGATTTTGCAGGTTTGTTTTATGGTAATTGGCAAGCTGGCGATAGCATGGAAAGTGGTGGTAGTGATGAAATCTCACCAACAGATTTTGAAAAACGTCAATTTGGAACCGATCTGCGTTTTTTTGGTGACTCAAGCGAAACTGGCTTAAGTTATCATTATACTGATACGCAAGACTCTGGTACTCCAGCGTTACCGATGGATATAGAGTATATTTTTAGTCATCGTGTCAATTTAGATGGCCAGTTTAAGTTAGGCCAGTGGCAAGCTAATTGGATACTTGGTTATATCGATGCGGATCATGGTATGACTAATTTTGAAATGCGTATGAATAGCAATCCGGCTAAATATCGACGTAATAATGCTAGTGCAACAACGACTGACTTTAAATTTACTATCGGGCAAGAGTTTTCTTTTGGTGATTTAAGTTTAGGATTTGATGGTTACATTGCTGAGCACGACTCGGTGATCACCAATCCTAATAATGCTATGTTTGAAGTAGTAAATTTTAATGCTGTTGAAGACAACCGTTATGGTGCATTTCTTGAGTGGCAACAGCAATATAATAATACTAAGGTTCAGCTAGGTTTACGTTACAAACGAGCTGAAGCCAACGCAGATGAAGTAGCTACTTCGATGGCAATGATGACGATGCCAATGCCAGGTGATGGCATGGACATGGGTGATGGCATGGACATGGATGATGGTATGGGCATGGATGATGGTATGGGCATGGGTGATACAATGCCTACTATGTCTGAACTAGCAATTGATTTACGAGACAGTTTTAATAATACCAATCGTAATGTTTCGGATAACAATATTGATATCGCGTTAAGTATTGAAACTGAAATTAATGAAGATCTTTCTTTGTATTTGGGGTTAGGGTTAAAAAATAGGGCACCTTCATATCAAGAGCGTTATTTATGGACGCCAATGGAAGCTACAGGAGGTTTAGCTGATGGTAATACTTATATAGGTAACATCAACCTTAAGTCAGAAACGGCACAGCAAATTGATTTAGGACTTACTTATCAATCTAAAACGGCGATGATTTCTCCTCATATTTTTTATCAAAACATTGATGATTATATTCAAGGGACGCCTTTGGGTATGAATAATATGTCAGCAAGTATGATGGCTAACATGATGGCTGGTGATGAAAATCCTCTGCAATTTAATAATGTTGATGCAAAACTTTTTGGTTTTGATTTGAACGGTTATTATCAGGTTAATGAACAAATTCGTTTATCTGCAATAGTGAGTTATGTAGAAGGGGAGCGTCGAGATATTAATGACAACTTATATCGTATTGCACCTTTAAACGGAAATGTTAATGCGACTTATTATAGTGAAAATTGGTCAACAAACGTAGCATTGGTGCTAGCCGCTGCACAAGATGATGTTTCAACAACCAATAACGAACAAAAAAGTGCTGGTTATGGTGTAGTAAATGTTGATTTTCAATATTATGTCAATAACAAACTTACTCTTCGTTCAGGTGTTGATAATTTGTTAGACAAAGAATATAGCAACCATTTAGGTGGTTATAACCGAGTGAATGGAAGTGAGATCGCGGTTATGAATCGATTACCTTCTGAAGGTATGAGCGCTTGGGCAGAAGTGACCTATAGCTTCTAATTAAGAGTTTTATACTTATAAAAAAGCGTTTGTGAAATATCAAACGCTATTTGTTCTTTTAATAACTTTTCACATATAGACTCAAGAACCACAGAAAATCATTAAGATAAACGATTCTTGTTTAACCAGTTTAACATGGCACTTGTTTATTAATCTGAAAGTTTACAGTTTCAACATTTAAAGCCTGATTTAGATCAAGCTCAAGACGATCTTTTATTGCTCATTCTCACTCTTTAACGTATTATTAAATGATAATGATTATTATTTAAGTAAGAGTGTTTTATGACTTTATCTCAATTAAAGAGAACTCAGTCTGCAATTATTCGCAGATTGCCTGACAATTTTGATTTAACTGCAAAGCTAATTGAGCAAGGTTTTGCGTTAAAAACGGAAATATCGTTGGCACATAAAGCACCTTTTAATGGCCCTTTAGCATTTAACCTTCATGGTACTAAAATCTGTATCGCACCAAGTGTTGCTCAGCAAATAGGTGTAGAAATCGTCTAATGTCTCATAGTTTACATATTGCTTTAGTTGGTTTTGCAAATTCAGGAAAAAGTACATTTTTTAATGCGTTAAGTGGTGCAAATCAAAATACGGGTAATTGGACAGGCGTAACCGTATCAACAAAGCAACAATCATTCATATTTAATAATAAAACGACACTACTTTCAGATTTACCAGGGATAAGTTCTTTAGCAGAACGTTCATCTCAAGGTAAAGATTTATCAATTACACAAGACTTTATCAAACAAGAAAAAATTGATTGTATTATCAACGTTGTTGATGCGACTCAATTAAAACGTCAATTATATTTAACCACACAATTATTAGAATTGGGTTTACCCATTTTAGTAGTGCTAAATAAAATGGATAGAAAAGAAGCTGAGCAAATAGATACAGCTATATTGGCAAAAGAACTTGCTTGTCCTGTTGTTACCACGAATAGTTTAGATAAAAATACCGGTGAAAAAATCGCTGGTGCATTACACCAATTACCAGAAAAAACTCAACAATTAGCGCTAAATTTACCAGAAGACATTCTTAATACTCAAAAAGAAGACCAAGAATTACTTTTTCAAAAAGAAGAAGGTAATTGTAATTCAAACACTTGTACTTCAAAAAATGATACTGCACTTGCCATTATGCAATCACGCTATGAATTCATTCAACAAGTACTCATTAAAGCTAAAATTGAAACAGAAACTACGACACGTTTGAGTGATAAATTAGACCAACTTATTTTACATCCTTGGTTTGGCATACCCATTTTTCTCGGGATGATGTATCTGTTGTTTATGTTTGCTATCAATGTGGGTAGTGCATTTATTGATTTTTTTGATATTTTAGCGGGAGCTATTTTTGTTGATTATCCCCAACAATTTTTAGTAAGTTTAGGTACTCCTAACTGGTTACTTACCACGATTGAAGGTGTTGGGCTTGGTATTCAAACCGTCGCAACATTCATTCCTGTAATCGCCTGTTTATTTATTGGTTTGTCGATTTTAGAAAGTAGTGGCTATTTAGCGCGTGCAGCGTTTGTTGTTGATAGCGCAATGCAAAGAATTGGGCTGCCAGGAAAAGCTTTTGTACCACTTATTGTTGGTTTTGGTTGTACTGTGCCTGCGGTTATGTCGGCAAGAATTTTAGACAGTGAACGAGAGCGTATCACCACTATTATGATGTCACCATTTATGTCTTGTGGTGCGCGTTTACCTGTTTATGCATTATTTGCGGCAGCATTTTTTCCTGAATCAGGTCAAAATCTAGTCTTCTTATTGTATTTAATTGGCATTGCCGCTGCATTATTTACCGGATTATTACTGAAACATACCATTTTAATGGGGGCTAATTCGGTTAACATTATGGAATTGCCGCTTTATGAAATCCCAAAAATTTCATATCTAATCCAAAGAGTATGGCAGCGCACTCGCTCATTTATTTTAGGTGCAGGTAAAACCATAGTACTCGTGGTCTGTATATTAAACTTTTTTAACTCTTTAGGTACTGATGGCGAATTTGGTCACCATGATTCCCAAAGCTCAATCCTTAGTAAAAGCGCGCAAGTGGTTACTCCATTGCTTTCTCCTATGGGAGTTAAGGAAGATAACTGGCAAGCGAGTGTTGGTATTATTACGGGGTTGTTTGCTAAAGAGGCATTAGTTGCTACGTTTAACAGTTTGTATTCTGTTCCTTCAGAAGAAGAGGAAGAGTTAGCGTCTATAAGTGATTTATGGTCAGAGGCTACAGGTTCAATTAAAGAGAATTTGTTGGGTATTGAAGCAGATGATCCTTTAGGTACTGATATTGGTGATGTTTCTACCATTGAAATTGCCGCAGAAGAGCAGGGCGTAGAAGAAAGTACAATCACAGTTATGCAAGCCGCATTCGCTGGGAAAATAGGTGCCTTTAGCTATTTATTGTTTATCTTGCTTTATACTCCTTGTGCGGCGGCAATGGGTGCGATTAAAAGTGAAGTCGGAACACGATGGGCAAGCTTTGCTGCACTTTGGAGTTTTACTTTAGCCTATTTAGCTGCAACATTTACTTATCAAGTAGCAATGTTAACGAGTCAACCTCTATATTCAAGTATTACCATAGGAATCGTTATCGGAATATTTGTATTAATATATGCTTGGTTAAAACGTTATGGGAAAGGTATTTTAACCATTCCTATGCAAGTGTCTTATCGTTAACTTTATAGGCTGTGATCAAAAATATTAATTAAGCAGGAATTATTTCCTGCTTTTTAGTTTTTGGATCATATTTTTCAGATAATCAAAAAATTGTTATATATTTTAAGAGATCACAAAAAGAACTATGTCAATAAAAGGTATATTTCATGGACCAAGAACAAGCTGAAGCGTATTTATTGTCACAACCAGAAACCTCGCTTTATTACCCATTTGGTGATGATTGCAAAGTTTTCCGTGTTAAAACTAAAATGTTTGCAACGCTCGCACTTGGTAAAGGCAATGAAAAAGATTCAGGTAGCAAAATGGCTGGGCACTTTTGTATAAACCTTAAGTGTGATCCTGATGAAGCGGTAATGCTACGTGATATTTTTCCAAGTGTTATTCCTGGCTATCACATGAATAAAGCGCAATGGAACACGATCATTTTAGATGACTCTGTTCCTAAAGGTGAAATTGAGCGGATGATCGATAATTCGTACATGTTGGTGGTGAGTAAAATGACCAAGAAAGATCAGCAGTCGCTTACGTTGCACTTGTAAAGCGCTTAATATAGCCGACAAAATTGGTTTACATAGTTTGGTTAATATAAGTTAATGCATATCGTCGTCGAACATTAAACTAATCAGTAATGAAATTTAATTAAGATTATTTCTCTTATGCTTAATGCAAACTAATTTAGTCATAACAACTTTTTATAGGTCAGATTAAAGTTTTTATCATACTCAATTACACTTATTACTTTTCCTGCTTCATTTCTTAGGAATGAAAATTTATCATTATGGGTTAATGAAAAGAATAAAGCTTCTGACTCGGGCGCAAGTTTGAATATTTTTTGGCCAGTTCCCTGCATGAATAAATAACCGCCTTCTAAAGTAACTGCGATTGAAAATTCGGACGATAATATATAAACGCCTACATATTCTTCCAATATTTCAGTGGCAACACTTATTTCAACAGGTCGAAATGATTTTTCTGAATGATGCAGCCTTGCCAATTTTTCAGCGCCAATAGGAACGAGCTCTAAATATCGATTACGAACTTTTAATGCACGATTATCAGACTCCTCTAGCAGTGATTGCCATTTAGGGTGTGAGGTTAATTTCTGATACATAGGGAAAAATTTATAATGTGTTCCAAGAACAAAATAGGGGTCTTTGTTTTGTTTCTGTTTTAGATGTTTGATCATCTTATTTATATCATTTTCAAAAAATGCAATATAAGCTGCAAGTTCATCAAGGTCACCTCTCCCAGCTTCTATTGAAGACTGGTAATGCATCTTCCATTGATTAATTAGCTCATCAGCTGATTTTGAATCCCCTATTTGCTGATAACTATATATAAGAAAGGGTTCTCCAGCTTCCGAAACTTTAAAGTATTTAATGGCTAGCTCAAAATTGCCGATATTAAATTCGGTAATTGCTCGATGAAATGCGCCAGTTTTATCTCTCTTATTTCGAGGTAGTACTTCTTTTGCTACTTGATGAGCTCGTTCAAAGTCTTTTTGTATATAATATTTCGTCATGTCATAGGCGGCAGGCATACCTGTCAATAGTTCAAGCGCTTGGTTGTATAATCCATACTGTAAATAGTCATCAGAAAGGTTTATAAGATTTGGAACGCTTGGGCTTAACTGTAAAAGTTTATTATAATAAATTAAATGGTCTGCTACCTTATTTTCATCTCTACTGATGCTGCTCAAAAGCATATAAGGTAAATAGCTAGTGCTATCTATGTCGAGCATGTTTATTGCAACTTCAACTGCTTTGTCGAATTGTAACGTTCTGCGTAGAAGGTTACCGTAAGCAAAATTAATTCTAAGACTTACCGGATTCAATTGTAATGCTTTTTCCAGTAAATCTAGCGAGTCTTTATCTCTTATAGTTGAATACCAAAAGTAGGCATCTGCATAATTTGGATTTAAAGCAATTGCTTTTTTAAAATATTTTATCGCTTTTTCATTATTCTTTGAATTTACCTCAACTATTCCCATTATTAAATTTGCTTCTGGCAATTCAGCATCAAGAGATATGGCTTTCTCTGCAGCGCCTCTTGCTTTTGCCATATCGAATGCGACATTTCCATGGTCAAATTTAGCTAAGTTAAAGTTTGCTAAAGCTTTTCCTGCCCAAGCAGGAGCGTAATCTTTTGCTAGTTCTATTGATTTATTAAAATAAGACAATGCCTTTATTTGATCTTTCTCAGTGAGTTTTTCAACAAAATATCTACCGCGTAAATATTCGTTGTGTGCATCCAGATTAATTGCTGATTGAGAACTAGGTGCTAAGTTTAATTCTATATCAGTGATACTCAGTTTATTTTTCAAGGCGATAACAATTGCTACAGATATTTCATCCTGAACAGCAAAAATATCATTCAATTCTCTGTCATAGGTATTTGACCAAAGATGGGTATCAGTCTTTGCATCTATTAATTGGGCGGTTATTCTGATCTTATTTCCATCTTTTCTAATACTTCCTTCCAATATGTTTTTCACACCGAGTTGTTTTGCTATTTCTGCAAGGCTGTCATTGTGATTTTTAAATGAAAATGATGAAGTCCGTGAAATCACCTTAAGTTTCTTTACTTGGGCAAGATTATTCAGGATTTCTTCGGTAATTCCATCTGAGAAATATTCTTGCTCAGGATCAGATGTCATGTTTACAAAGGGGAGAACAGCAATGGTTGCCAAATTATTATTACCATTGATTAATGGTGTTTGCTCTTGCTTTATTTGGTTAGGTTCTTCATCCGCAGAATCCCTTTCAAATATAGGTAATAAAAGAGTAGCTATAACAACCAATACAATAATGCTGGTTAAAATTTGTATCCATGATGGTTTTCGGCGATTTATAGCGATGTGGTTATTCGAAGTAATATTTGGCCGAGATATAATGTTTTGTTCAGACTTTGATTCAGCTATAGGTTCAATATTCGTTTTAGTCAGTATTACCGAAGGGATTATTCTAAACCCTACGCCGTGAACACTCTCAATATATTTTGGTTTTGCTGCATTGTCTCCCAAAGATTGACGTAACATCATTATTCTTTGAGTAATATTTTCAGGTGTAATTATCCTGTTTTCCCCCCAAACATTATTAACGAGTTCGTCATGGTCAATAATATTGGGAGAGCCTGAAAGTAGTGTTGTTAACACCTTATAACTGAGTTTTGTTAGCTTAATGGTGTCATTACCGCGCTGTAATTGGCGAAGCTCAGTGTTTAATGTCAAATCAGCAAATTGATAATGCATAGTGTTATTTTT
>JAGSHH010000217.1 GCA_023954655.1 Colwelliaceae bacterium | reverse complement strand
TTTCCATTCCGATCAGGGAAGTCACTACACAAGTCGCCAATTTAGGCAGTTAGTGTGGCGTTATCGTTTGACACAAAGCATGAGTCGGCGTGGTAATTGTTGGGATAATAGCCCCATGGAACGCTTCTTTAGAAGTTTAAAAACGGAATGCATACCCACAAGCGGATATCAAAATTTTAGTGAAGCAAAACACTGTATCAACAATAATAATATTGGTTATTTCAGTGAAATTAGGCCGCATTCAAACAATCGTGGATTGACCTCAAATGAATCGGAATATCGGTATTGGAAATACTATAAACCCGTGGCCAAAATGACTTAACCACTACAATTACAATATTTATCCTTATTATTAATTAGTACCACATGAAAAATCAGGGATGTCTAATATAATCTCTTCATCATTTTCTCCAGAAAGCTCTAAGATAATATTACAGTTTTCTCCTTGATAATAAGTAATTTCTATTCCATCTAATTTAATGATACCATTTTCGTCAGTGAGATCGTCAATACTTAAACCGCTAATATTAGCCGCAATTGCTGATGAAACACTGGATAACGTTCGGCGTTTAATTTGCTCTGCGAAAGATTCTAATTCAGAGAGTGATGTATCTTTTCTTTTCTCTGGAATAAATTGCTTGTTTGCTAAGTTAAATAAATGGTTAGCAACAAACGGATTGCCACCAAATGTAGGGTTATTAAAATTAAAGCGCTGTGGTTCTGCATTGGTTATAGCACTGCAAAATAACAACAAAAGGAGTAATTTTAATTTACACATTTTCGAACATCTCCATAAGTGCAACTTGCAAAGCCATAAAAAAAGCAATAGTAGAAGGATCATTTTTTACCCCTCCATTTTCTAGCTCTAAAATTCTGTAGGGATTGATTAATCCAAAATATCCTTGCGTTCGAAGTTTGCTTTTGACTTCTTCTGTGCCGCTACCTACACTAATAATTCTACCAGTATTGGTATCAATTAATTGGACCATCACATGCAGTTGGTCTATGGACGTTTTTTCTTTCGCATTTGCTCCCATTATTCCTAATCCTTGTCCATACTCATCAATACTTTTATCATAACCAATAACTGCACCAATGATTAAATATTGTGATGGTTCTAACGCGATAAAGTCATATTTGGGTTTTAATGAATCTTTGAGAATATCTTTTAGTAAAGGATTAGATTTCTCAATGAGCCTTTGCTTTCGGTCTTGGTCAAATGCATTTGCTAATTTTCGTTCAGTTAATAAGGCGTTCAGTTGACTGCGATTAAATATATAAAACTTTTTTCGTAATGCAGGTGATGTTAATAAAAATTCGGTTAGGAATTTACCTGAACTTACAACTGATGTTGAAATCCCACCTTCTGAACGTGAACCAGATAAATCTTCAAAGTTTTGAATAGAAATAGTATAGCTTTTATCAGGTTTACCAAAACGATTTAACGTATCTATAAATAAAGATTCGGCAACTAAAGAGGGAGAGCGTTTAAGCAAACTCCTCTCATTGTTTGTTGATGACGAACAACCGACAGTATTTAAAAGTAAAGCTCCGACAAATAAAAATTTTAATTTGGCCATTTTATTTAACGTTCTTAAGTAGCAGGATTACAACTCTGCTCACAGTTAGATGACACATTTACTATTCCAGAATCTGTTATCATCTGAATCGTACCTGTGCCTAGTTTCTCGATTTGTTGATAATAAGATATATTGTTATATGTATTTACGGTACCGATGAAGTTTGAACCTGTAAGTTCATATGAAATATTACCTGCTGAAAGATTAAAATTCATGGTGTTATTATCACCCACAATATCAAGGTCAATATTATCACCGTATAGACCGTCTACGTTTATATCAAGGGTATTCAGATAACCATTAAGATGCAATTCAACACTCGAGTCATTCAGCGCTGTACCGTGTAAATTGACGATATTATCATCACCAATTAGGCTGAAGTAATTTGTAGATAAAACAGGTTTAAGAGACAGGTTATTACGATTACCATCTATCTCGATATGTGAATAATTGAACCCATCATCAAAATTATTTTCTTGTAAATCAATGACATTCTGGTCACCCTCTACCTCTACATTATATTCAGAAAATAGAAATGGAGAAGTTTTGTTATTTTGTCCATTGCTCAACTTAAAATCATTTCCAGTTCCTGAGATTGAAACTCTCTGATAAATATCCATATAATTAAAGCTTTCATTATTAAAATCTAATAATATGTTATTATTATTACCATTTATTTGATTGTCTGTATGGATCCAAGTCATTGGAGATTCAGATATTTCGTATATCATAGAATTGTTATTTCCATTTATCTTATCATACACTCCAATATGCTGGCTTAATTCGATAGAATAATTATTACTTTTACCATTAACAGATATTTCACCATGCAAATCAGCTTGCTCTACTCCTAATAAGCTCAGATTATTTTCTTCGCCTCTTATTTCAGTTATCAAATCAAGCCATGTCAATCCATCAATTGTTATATTATTTAATCTACCATCAACAGTTGCTGTAACATTAGTATTACTATTTTCTTGCATAGTTAACGTGTTACTACTCCCATTAATAGAAGCAGTTAATTGGTTATTGATGGATTGCGAAACATTAATATCGTGTTCTGAACCACTTACAGTTAAGTCTATAGTGTTTTTATTTGATTTTTCTGTGCCTATTTGAGTTAGTTCAATTGAGCTGTTATTTGAGTCAATAAGATCAATTTCTATTGAATTGATTTCATTTTTGCTATTTTTAATATTATCGAAATGTTGGTTTATTATAATTTTGTTACTATCACCTGAAACTCTAGCATTAAAGTTGTTATCACTATTTAGATTGTCATTTTTTTGAGAGGTAGTAACTTCATTATTTGTTCCAGAAATTGACAAATTTGATTGATTATTAACCCCATCTTGAACAATTCGAGTAATTGTCCCATCAGCTTCTATTATATTCAAATAAACCATGTTATCTAAAGATTCATTGTCTTCTTTGTTAAGCTCTTCAGATTTAAATTGCTCTATATCAATAATGGAATAGTTTGCGTCCACTAACTCAACTACAACATCTGCAAAGTCAGAATACGCAATATTGATTATATTGGCATGTGTGGTTCCATCATTTTGAGATAAATCTACGTTTAGACGTTTTGCAATGTTACCTATCATAGTCGGTGTAAGTGTAAGATAGTTGTCGTTACCGTTTATACTAAGTTGAGTAATGTCATCTGACGGACTATCTTTTAAATCATCTCTATCTTCAAGGTCAAAACCTTTACCGGCTAGTTCAGAAATACTTACGGTATTGTTTTCACCATCAACGTTCATTATTAACCAGGAACCACCTATTTGAGTGAGGTAAAATGTATTTTGAGAATCAACGTTTTGATTATTTACATTAATATCTAAAATGTTTGCGTAGTTATCTGTTTTTTGTCCACGATTCACATATTGGGATAAAATAATTTGTACAAGCGATTGATCAGATGATGTTGTATTTAATCCTTGTAAAATAATACCTCCGTCACCTTTAGAATGAACATCAGCAATATGCCTATCATCTGAACCGGAATCATTTGTTTGTATTAGATTTATACTCGAGTTTTGTTCCGGGTCTATGGTCTCATTTGCATGAGCAACGTTGGCAAGAGATGCAGCTAATATAGTGATAATAGATGTGTGTAATAATGTTTTTTTAAACGTTGAGTGTGTCATAAATAAGTTCCTTTGTTGTAACTTAACAATACTTAATTACTTACAAATAAGAAATACCATTAATATGGTATATACTACAAGCATTATTTAAAGATTCTATTTATGGCGAGTGTCGCTTAATTTTTACCGGTAAAGTAACAGATAAGGCCACTAGAATCGTTGGTGGGTACGATATTGGTGAAGCTACAATTGAATCATTTGAAAGTAATACTTCGCCACTTACCGTAAGCATAAAAAACGAATACTTGTTTGCTCGGCACTGAGTTAAAGTTGTGGCTAGTGTCCCTGATCTAATTGTAATTGTAGACTACGAAACGTCAACACCAATCAATGAAGAAAGCCTGCGCTATGGATAAAGAGTGACGGTATTTGCGGTAGGCTGCCCTCAATTTTGCCGTTCTGAAAATGCACTAAAAGAGGTTTCTCCACGATGCTTTGGTTTTGACTTGGATCATGTGGCATTAAAAGATATCTCGTAATTATTTTTTGATTGACTAACTATTTGAATAAGTCTGTTATAATCCCGCCTGACCAGCAATCACGTCGATTGCATTGGCTTGACCTAAGACTAGGAATTACTTTGACTAATAATGATATTTTACGCCGTTTACGTTACACCTTTGATTTATATAACACCACTATGATCAAAATTTTTGCGTTAGCGGATTTGACTGTGACTGATGCGCAGATCAACGGCTGGCTCAAAAAAGATGATGATGAAGCCTTTATCGCCATCACAGATACTGAGTTTGCGACATTTTTA
>JAGSHH010000212.1 GCA_023954655.1 Colwelliaceae bacterium | reverse complement strand
CATCCTTTATTTATTTTAGATTATTATTCAGGAATTGTAACTGCTTGTAGTACGCTCATATTTACCGTTTTAGCTGTTATCATTATGAAAAAAGGATTCAACCTTTGTGTTAGTGAACACCCTTTCTGGTTAATTCTTCCATCTATCTATTTTCTAATTTTAACGACTGTTTCTGCATTTGAAACTTTAGGTGCCATTCTTTATGCTGCTTTTCCAGCTTTATTAGTTATGGTTATTACGGGGATTGTTACCCGACTAGCAAGACAAAAAGTAGTAGTTGAGTAAACTTTAGTTATTAAAAAAGGCTTTGTTTTAAACAAAACCTTTTTTATCAAAACTTATTACTATTATATTTTATTGCTTGGAACATTTGTTGGACTAATATGTTCAACGGGGTAGCAGCCAAGTACTTTTATGAAGTTTGTCAAAGGTGTTATTTCATTAATCGCTTCTTGTAATGCCATATTTTTGATATTCGCTTCAACATCAATATAAAACATTTCTTCCCATGGTCTACCTTGAATTGGACGAGATTCGAGCTTACACATATTAATGCCATTATTTTTAAGAACAACTAAACACTCAACTAGGGCTCCAGGCTTTTGACCTGTAGCTAAAATAATTGCTGTTTTAGCAGGTATTTGTTCTGCGACATCAATCGGCTTTCGTGCAACTAAAATAAAGCGACTATGATTTTCACTTTGATTAGCGATTGATTTTTCTAATGCATTTAGTTGATAAAGTTTCCCACCTTCTTCACTACCTATCACAGCAACTGTTTCATCTTGTAATTCTGATGCTTGTGCCATTGCCTCTGCGGTGCTTTCACAGTATTCAACACGAATATCATTTTGTTTATCAAGGAAGTTACTACATTGCGCTAAAGGCTGACCGTGGGCATAAATTGTTTTAATTTGATTAAGGGTAGTATTTACTGCGGTTAAAAGGCAATGTTCAATAGGTTGAGTTATTTCACCAACAATTGATAAGTTTGTTTGTTGTAAAACATCATATACCTCGTTAATGCTGCCGGAACTTGTGTTTTCTATCGGTAAAATTCCGTAATCAACGTGTCCTGATTCAACTTGTTGCATAATTTCTGCAAAACTATGACAACCACATTCAATGATGTTTTCGGCACGACGTGAAAAATAGCGATGGCTAGCTAGATAACTATAAGAACCTTTGTCGCCTAAAAATGCCACGCTAACTGTTGGCATTTCAATATTTGGATTTGCCAATGTTTGTAAAAAAGCTTGCTGATTTAATACTGAATCTTCAATTATCATTTGAAAAACGCTAGTAACGTAATGTGCATCTAGTCCGTATTCTTTGCCTTGTTTAATCAGACGAATTAGTAGTTCTTGTTCTCTTTGCTGATCTCGAACTGGGCGAACTTGATGAGCTTTACTTTTGGCAACATTTAAAGTCAATGAACGGCGTTCTGCAAATAAAGCTAATAGTTGTTGGTCGAGTTTTGTTATTTTTTCTCGTATTTTATTTAAATCTAATTCTTCATTCACAGGGCACCTACCATTAATATGACTTTACTGTTTTCGTTAACTCAATAACTTGTTTTAAAACTATTATTTCTGAACATAAAAAAACCTCCTAGAGGAGGTTTTTATCGTTTGATTGACGACACTAACACTCCCTACTTAGATAGTAGAAAGAAAAAGAGAAAAATAAATGAATGATTAGTGTGTTTCATCAGTTAACTCTATCTAGCAAGTGATAACATTTCAAGCCTTTGTTTATACCATTTTTATAAGTAAATGCTCAGAAACGCTATATCTAAACCTTATAAACATTGCCAAATGATAGTAAATGAGCAAATGATCCCAACAGCCCATACTATTGATCTTATTGTACCAACGTTGAATAAATATAAGCCGTTATAAAGTATTCGAGCAACAACATGAGCAATAGCAAGTTGTTGAATAAATTCACCTGTATGATTTGTTGCAATGGCCAATAAAATAGCAGGCGCGAAAATAATAGCAGATTCAAAAGCGTTTTGATGAGCGGCCAATGCTCTAGCTCCAAAGCCTGTTAATTTATCTTGCTGGCTACGAGGATGATTATTGTCGTATCCACCTAATTTACTCATTGCGATAGCAACAGGAGCTTTCGCAATAAAAGGTAATAGTAAAGCTATAAATAAACAAATTATTAGTATTGTCATAGGGATCTCTTATATTTTTGTTGTTGTGATGTCATCGAATAACAAAGTAATTAATCACTCTGTAATATTAGTGAATATTTTGTTTTACCGGGCAAGAACGGAGAGGCATTTCCTTGCTCCCAATCTTGATGTCCTGCTCTATAATATGGACTCCATGGATGACCGGCTTGGCTTGTAGGCATATGTAATATTCCAGACTCTTCATGCCCTGGAGATACCACCATACGCTCCGATGCTCCAAATGATGTACCTTGTACTAGAGGCATATAACTGTCTCCCGGAAGCTCTGTTGCGGGCATATTTAACCATTTTGACAAAAAAGGAACGCCATTAGTAATAGGGTGTCGAATGTTAGCGGTATTTTGTTGCCCCCAAGTCGCCTTATTTATTGGTTGGTCTAGTGTCATATCTTCGTAGGTTTTTTCTAATGCATCGGTAAAATAATTTTGCCAATTTTTATTTTTAGTGACTAAAAAATTATCTGGCTGCTCATTAATTAACTGCCATAATGGCGTTTCAATTTGATGACGAATAGTGTGGAAATTAAATGATTTATCTAATTGTACTAAATGTTGATTTAAATGTTCAAAAATAGCATCACGTAAATTAATTCGGTAATTGCGAACGAATCGATAAGCTACTGAGTCTGTTGTTGCTTTTAAATTTTTGACTGACAATATCTCTTTAACTTCTTGCCATCTTGGCTGCGTTATTAAGGATTGTTTATTGAGAGCTTCTTTTAAAATAAATGTTTGCCAACGCTTTAAAAAAATGGCGTTATTATCCAAAGCAATTGCTAACAGCGCTTTCTCATCAAAAAGCTCTTTAGCAAATAAGTTATTACGAATTTGTTGTGATCTTGCGCCTAATGCATAACCACCATTACCTAGTTTTTCTAACATTTCACCACCAACAACACGAGAGTTAGCAGTCCACAAACGATGTTTTTTGGGTTTTTGTATTTTAGGGTATTGTTCCGGTGTTAAGTAACCTTGCCAGAAATTTGTCCCATCAGACCATGATGTTGGAATTTCACCAAATTCACTAGATTTTTTAGGAATAGGGCCAGCAATAGTCCAGCCTATATCACCTGACTTATCTCCGACCATCATATTCTGTGCAGGAATTCCTGACTTGTTAGCAACAATAAAGGCTTGGTCAATATCTTTTGCTTGTTCTAATTTTTGAGCATAAAAATTTACCGCTTGTATGTCATGTGCAACCCAGCGTAAAACGAGCGATTGTTGTTTATTATTAACACCGATTACAGGTCCCCAAACAGTTTCTTTTAAGTTGAGTTCTGCAGGTTCTTGTCCACTTATTTCAATAATTTGCTTGTGATGGGTAAACTCTTTAAAGCCACTGGGAGTTAGGTATTGCGTATTGTCTTCATTAGTTTCTAAAACAATTACATCATTCCAATCACCGTAGCTATTAGTAAAACCCCAAGCTATATTTTCATTACTGCCCGTTACCATTAACGGTGTCCCCGGTAAGGTTAACCCGGTTACTTTTATTGATTCACTGCTAATTGAAGAGTATTCAAATGACGCACGAAACCAAGTATTAGGTACACGTATTCCAAGGTGCATATCGTTTGCAACAATTGCACTACCTGTACTACTTATAGCACCAGAAACCGCCCAGTTATTAGAGCCAGGAAATTCTTCACTTTTATAATCTTTATTTGTTGAATTTTTAATGTTCTTTTGAACATTTGTATTTGGAACAGTCCAAAATTTATCTGGAATTTGGGAAGGAAAAAATTGGCTGCCATCAATAGCCGCGTCCCAAATACTGCCTTTAGGGTTTAAAAAAGCAAAAGTAGGTTGATCAAATTCAGTTTTTATTAATCCTAAAGTTCTTTCTCTGGTACCTTCTTTATATTGCAAATCTAAATACATACTCAAAACTGTAAGTATAGTATCTGCTTCTTGCCATTGTTCAGGTTCTTGTTGTAATAATAAATACTCAAATGGTTTTGCTTTTAAGTCTTTCAATCCTTCATTCACACCTGTTGTATAAGCTTTTATTAGTCTTAATTGATCATCAGGAAGTTGTTTAAAAATCACTGTCGCGCGTTCTCGAAAACGATGAAGTCGAATTGACTTATCATAATCTAACGCTTTTTCACCAAACAAGCTTGATAACTCACCAGCTGCATTTCTTCTTAATAAGTCCATTTGGAAGAAACGTTCTTGAGCATGAATAAAGCCAGTTGCAACGGCTAAATCAGTTCTGTTTTTTGCTTTGATGGTTGGAATGCCTTGAACATCTCTATCAATGTAAACATCTTGGGTAAGACCTGTTATTTTCGACGTCCCATCTAATTTTGGCAGCGCACTATTAACTTGGCTATAAAGCCATGTCATAAACATTGAACCAATTAACAATATAATCAACAAGCTACTTAAAAAGACTGTTTTAATTTTATTCATTTTATTTTTTGATAAGAAGTGGTCTAGGGAAGTATTTTAAGATTACATCAAATAGTAACGGTTCACAAATAAGAAAAGCATTAGAATTTCTTGTGTCGCTAATTAAGTAATTCATTGTTTTTTATTTGTATTTTTATATATTTTTAAGTGATATTTGAAATGTGTTTTAGTGTGGTTTTTGAGTGTTTTGAATCTAATAAATTCCAAGATGTTGCTATCTGTAAAATATGTCAT
>JAGSHH010000030.1 GCA_023954655.1 Colwelliaceae bacterium | reverse complement strand
GCTCAACTAAACCAAGTTCCATATCTTCTGGTAATCCACCAACATTATGATGAGATTTTATAACATGAGCTTTACCAGTAGCTGACGCCGCAGATTCAATAACATCTGGGTAAATTGTCCCTTGTGCTAACCATTTAGCATTGGTTAACTTACTTGCTTCTTCATCAAAAATTTCAACAAATACATTACCGATAATTTTACGTTTTTTCTCAGGATCCGCTTCACCAGCCATACGATCCAAGAAGCGGTTCTCTGCATCAACATGAATAATATTCAAGCCAAAGTGGTCACCAAACATATCCATGACTTGTTTACCTTCGTTTAGACGAAGTAAACCATTATCAACAAATACACAAGTTAACTTATCACCGATAGCACGATGTAAAAGCATAGCGACAACCGATGAATCAACACCACCTGATAAACCAAGCACAACTTCGTCATCACCAACTTGTTCTTTCATTGTCTCGATTGCATTTTCAATAATAGAGGCTGATGTCCATAACTTTTCACAGTGACAAATATCAACAACAAAGTGTTCTAAAATTCGTAAACCTTGTTTTGTATGGGTGACTTCAGGGTGAAATTGAACACCATAAAATCGTTTAGCTTCGTTAGCCATTGCTGCATATTTACAACTTGGTGTTTGTGCTATCGCTTCAAATCCCTCAGGAATAGTGGCAACTTTATCTCCATGGCTCATCCAAACATCTAAAAGTGCATTACCGTTTTCACTAACACTGTCTTCAATATTTTTAAATAATTCGGATTGAGTTATTACTTCTACACCAGCATAACCAAACTCTTTATGCTCTGAACTTTCAACACTGCCACCGAGTTGTTCTGACATTGTTTGCATGCCATAACAAATACCTAAAACAGGTACACCAGCATTAAATACAAATTCAGGAGCACGAGGAGAATTGTGCTCAGTTACTGACTCTGGTCCGCCCGCTAAAATAATACCAGTAGGGTTGAATCCTTCAATTTGTTCTTGTGTTACATCCCAAGCCCAAAGTTCACAATAAACGCCAATTTCACGTATACGACGTGCAATAAGTTGAGTGTATTGAGAGCCAAAATCTAAAATTAATATACGTGAATCATGAATATCTTTGTTAGTCGTCATGAATAATTCCTATTTTAAAGTGAAGCGCCTTTTAGGCACTTTTTATAAATGTTTTCTAAAAAATAACAGGCTGAATTGTAACTATTACAACTCAGCCTGTTTTAATTCTTTATTTCTAAAATTGGAAATTTTTTATAAATTTCCAATTAGAATGGATTAGTCAAAAACTAATTAGTGTTAGAGCAAAGTGAAAACCTGGAGCCTAGTTTACTAGGTAAGTATTTTCGATGCAGCTATCACGTTAAATAGCTAAGACTTATCCCATTCTGTAATTAGGGGCTTCTTTGGTTATGGTCACATCATGTACATGTGACTCCCCCATACCCGCGGAAGATATTGTCATAAACTCAGGTTTAGTACGCATTTCTTCAATATTAGCTGAACCTGTTAACCCCATAGATGAACGTAAACCGCCCATTTGTTGATGGATAATAGTAGCAACAGGCCCCTTATAAGCGACACGACCTTCTATTCCTTCAGGCACAAGTTTGTCAGCTTCACCATCAGTTTTCTGAAAATAACGGTCACTTGAGCCATCTTTTTGCGCCATTGCGCCTAATGACCCCATACCTCGATAAGATTTATAATAACGCCCTTGATAAAGTTCAACTTCACCAGGAGACTCTTCTGTACCAGCAAGCATAGAACCAACCATGACACAGTGAGCACCAGCAACTAAAGCTTTAGCAATATCACCAGAAAAACGGATACCACCATCAGCAATAACAGGAATCCCAGTTCCCTTTAATCCTTCTACTGCATTTGAAATAGCCGTTAATTGTGGTACTCCAACACCTGTAACAATTCGAGTGGTACAAATAGAGCCAGGGCCAATACCGACTTTAACAGCATCAACACCAACATCAGCCAATGCCTTTGCACCGGAGGCAGTTGCAACATTACCCGCTATTATTTGTAAATCTGGATATTTTTGACGTGTTTCACTAACACGATCAATGACACCTTGTGAATGGCCATGTGACGTATCAATTAATAGTACGTCTACACCTGCATCGACAAGTGCGTCGATACGTTCATCAGTTCCTGCGCCAACACCTACCGCTGCTCCTACACGTAAACGACCAAGTTCATCTTTACATGCGTTAGGCTTGCTTTCAGCTTTTTGGTAATCTTTTACTGTGATTAAACCTTTTAATTTAAAAGCGTTATCAATCATTAAGATCTTTTCAATACGATGTTCATGCATTAACGATAATATTTCTTCGCGTTTTGCGCCTTCCTTCACCGTGACAAGTTTTTCTTTTACCGTCATTAATTCAGATACTGGTTGCGTTAAATCCGTTTCAAAACGTAAATCACGCCCAGTGATAATGCCGACAAGGTTATTTGCAGAGTCAACTACTGGAAAACCAGAAAAGCCTAATTCATCCGCCAACATCATTGTTTGCTCGATTGTGGCATTTGGATTGACGGTTACAGGATCGCTTACGATACCACTTTCATACTTTTTAACTTTTGAGACATTCTTAGCTTGTTCTGCAATAGTCATATTTTTATGGATAAAACCAACGCCACCTTCTTGAGCTAAAGTAATAGCTAAACGGGCTTCAGTTACTGTGTCCATAGACGCAGAAATCATCGGTACATTCAAATCAATTTTACGTGTCAATTTAGTTTTTAAATCGGCCGTATGTGGGAGTACTTTTGAATGGGCAGGTACAAGTAATACATCATCAAAAGTTAAAGCTTCTTGAGCAATTCTTAGCATCGCAACATCTCTCTAAAAAGGTGTGGTTAGGGAGTGAATATTGCGGCAGAATTTTAACCGTTTTGTCGATTAAGAACAACATAAATTTTATATAATAATAAAATAAATTTACCTAGATAGTTTAAACAAATATATAATACAAGCTAAATCCAAGTTAACAATTGATAAAGTAACAAGTTTTATGGCTGCACAGCACATTTTACAAGTAAGTGAACTTACTAAAAAAGTAAAGTTCATGCTAGAAAGTGAACTAAATACCGTCTGGTTATGTGGTGAAATATCTAACTTCATTGCTGCTAGCTCTGGTCATTGGTATTTATCACTAAAAGATAGCAAATCTCAAGTAAAGTGTGCGATGTTCAAAGGCAGTAATAGAAAAACACGTTTAACGCCTAAAAATGGTAAACAAGTCCTCGTACGAGCAAAAGTTTCTTTGTATGAACCTCGAGGTGACTTTCAAATAATTATTGAATTAATGGAAGAAGCCGGAGAAGGCTTACTAAAGCAGCAATATGATCAACTTAAGCAAAAATTGAATGCTCAAGGCTTATTTTCTCAACAATTTAAACAACCAATTCCTAAGCATATTACCTGTATTGGTATTGTCACATCCCCAACTGGAGCTGCCGTTAAAGATATCATTTCAGTATTAAAAAGGCGTAACCCTGCCATTACAGTCATTATATATCCAGCATTAGTGCAAGGTGAACAAGCTAAAATTGATATAGTTAACGCTATTGATAGTGCTAATCAACGGGATGAATGTGATGTATTAATAATAGGACGAGGTGGTGGTTCACTTGAGGATTTGTGGTCTTTTAACGAGGAAGATGTTGTTGAAGCGATTTTTCATAGCAAAATCCCAACTATCAGTGCTGTTGGACATGAAATAGATACCACACTTTCTGACTATGTTGCTGATATTCGAGCACCAACACCTTCAGCTGCAGCTGAATTAGTTTCAAAAGATAAAAGTGAATCAATCAATCAATTAACTATTTTTACGCAACGGATGCATTATAGTGTTCGCCAAAAGATAATTAGTCACAAACAAAAAACATTATCATTGCAACATCGTCTCACCCAAGTTCACCCAGAACAAAAGCTTCAAGCCTACCAACAAAAAGCCGATGAATTATCCATAAGGTTGACACAAATAATAACAAGAGAATTAAACCGATTCGGTGTACTACCTGAATATTTAACAACTAGGTTGCTAAAGCAATCACCTTTAAAAAAGATTAATCAAGATAAGGTTAAAGTCATTCAATTTGAAGAACATATTAAGCGAAAAATGCAAAGTATATTGCAACATAAAAATGAGAATTTCATTAACATCATTGAGCAATTACATATCGTAAGTCCACTCGCAACAATAGCTCGGGGCTACTCAGTAACCAGAAATACTAATGGAATTGTTCATCAAACTTCTCAAGTAAATATCGGAGAACAAATTAGTGTTCAAGTTAGTGATGGGGTTATTGAGTCAACCATTAACAATATAAAACTCAATAATGATAAAAATTAACACTTAAAAGAAATGATTATACTTCTATAGTAATAATATGATGAAGTAGTTTAGTTACCGCACTTTTATTAGCTTCATTAAACTTTATTCCTAATGAAATTCCATTTGGAATTTGTTTAGTACTACAAATTTGTCCTGCAAGTTTAAGTTTGCTCAACTCTGAAAAACTTTCAATTACGATATCAATCGCCTTATCATTAATTAAGGATATTTCTTCGCCATTATCTATCTTCAATTGGCAGCCATTGATTGATAAATCGGAAATCATACCTTGCCAAAAGTTTTTCTCAATACGTACTTTAGATTGAATATCAGTATCAATGCGAATTGATTTTCGTAAGCTTTGCACACTTATAGAATTAGGAAAATCCAAAACAATTAATTTTGATGGTAATTGCACCGTTTGTTTAATCGTACTAATAAAAGCAGCGACAGAACCTTCATTGCCTTCAATTAAACCTCGAACAGTTACTCCTGCTCCTTGAGTAATGAATTGACCAAAATTACCAATCTTATTAGATTCTGGAAATTGAATTAATACATATTGTTTAGCTAAAAAACCAACAAAGGTACTTCGAAACTTTCCTTTTTGCCCAGCAGGAGTAGCAATGTCGATACTCACGATTGATCCTGCTTGCATTAATCCAAGATTATTATTAATTCTTGATGAGGTTTCAATTTTTACAGGTGATGAAGACATATATTATGAAAGGTAAGCTATTAATTATAAAACGTATTATTTTATACATTAGTAAAAATAGTCATTAAATGCAATTTCGAAAAAAATAAAATCAAAATAAATCAATAAAAAAACCAGCTATTTAGCCGGTTTTTAATTAAAAGTTAACATTAATCTTCTTTCGTTTTGTAGCCTTGAGTTTTTCTTGCTAATTTTTTTTGTTCAGTAAAGCTTAGTTTTTTCTTCCCTGCGAAAGGGTTAGACGTTTCTTTAAAGTCAATTCTTATAGGAGTACCCATCATTTTTAAAGACTTACGGTAATAGTTCATCAAATAACGTTTATAAGAATTAGGCAATTGTTTGGCTTGATTACCATGAATAACAATTAAAGGAGGGTTATAACCACCGGCATGGGCATATTTTAATTTAATTCTTCGACCATGATACATAGGTGGTTGATGATCAAAAACAGCCATATCTAAAATTTTAGTAACCATTGAGGTTGATACACGTTTTGTTGCAGAAACAAATGCTTCTTCAACTGATTCGTATAAATGCCCAACACCAGTTCCATGTAATGCCGAGATAAAATGAATACGAGCAAAGTCAATAAAACCTAAACGACGATCTAATTCAGTTTTAATTCTATCTTTAACATGATCATCTAACCCATCCCATTTATTTACGGCTAAAACGAGTGAACGCCCTGCTTCTAGAATAAACCCTAACAAGCTTAAATCTTGATCTGAAATCCCTTCTTGTGCGTCAATAATTAACAAACAAACATTAGCATCTTCAATTGCGCGTAATGTTTTTATCACTGAATATTTTTCAACAACATCAGTAACGTTCTTCCTGCGACGGATTCCCGCTGTATCAATTAATGTATATTCTCGACCATTACGTTCCATTGGAATATAGACACTATCCCGTGTTGTTCCTGGCATATCATAAACAACCACTCTTTCTTCACCAAGAATACGGTTAGTAAGTGTTGACTTACCAACATTTGGTCGACCAATAATTGCTAACTTAATTTTGTCTGATTCTTTCGGCGCCTGTTCGTCTAACTCTTCTTCAGTTAGATCATCAAAGGTCTCATCTTCATTTTCTATTTTTTCAACACCCAATGCTTCAATGTGTGGTGTTAAAGCAAGTGTTAATAATTGAGTCACCCCACGACCATGAGCAGCGGCAATTTGATGAACTGTTTCACCTAATGAAAGAGAATAAAATTCTGCTACCGCAGAATCAGCATCAATACCATCGACTTTATTAGCCGCCAAAAATATTTTTTTATTCTGTTTACGTAAATAATCGGCAATGCCAATATCTGCAGACGTTAAACCTGCACGAGCATCAACCATAAAAAGTACAGCATCAGCTTCTTCAATAGCCATTAAGGATTGTTCAGCCATTAAAGCATCAATACCTTGTTCATCACCATGAATACCACCAGTATCAATAACAATAAACGGATGTTCTTCAACTTGTGCTTGACCATACTGACGATCACGAGTTAACCCTGGGTAATCAGCGACTAATGCATCTCGACTTCGAGTTAATCGGTTAAATAATGTCGATTTACCAACATTTGGACGTCCTACAAGGGCTACGACAGGAAGCATGAAAACCTCTAAAAATAATATTAGAATAAAAAATTTTTATTCTATTTTAATAACAAACAACGGCTCCTAGCAAATGCGAGGAGCCGTCTTAATTCTAGCTGATAAAAACGTTATGGTGTTTTTATTGCTTGTAAATCGCCATCGCGTGATTGAACAAACAAAATATTCTGTGACACAGTAGGTGTACTATAAATACCACTACCATCTACTTCGTGTCGTGCCACAATTTCACCTGTGTCTAAATCAAGCCAATGCAAATAACCTTCAAAATCACCAACAACAACATGCTTATTCGACACTACAGGACCAGTAACATTTCTATTTGTTAACGCTAATTGACTCCAACGTTCGATACCATCATTTCGATCAACCGCATAAACATGACCGCTAATGTTAGTTAAAAATATTGAATTTCCACTAACTGTCATTTGACGATGAGAAGAATATTGGCGTTTCCACAAGACTCTTCCACTTCTCAAATCAATAGCCATCAAATTTCCGCGAGCCGAAATAGCGTAAACTTTGTCACCATAAATAATTGGCTTAGAATCAATATCAATCACTCGCTCTAATTCTGTAGAACCAGTAGCTTCGCCAACATCAACAGACCAGCCTTCTTGACCTGTTTCTAAGATATATACAGTTACACTACCATTAGGTGAACCAACAACAACACCACCAGCAGCAATAGCAGGAGAGCTAACCCCACGTAATGTTAAAGAAGGAACATCTTGTTCAATTTTCCATTGTTCTTCACCATTACTTGCATTAAATGACTTTACTATTCCAGAAACAGTATTGACAACTAAGCTTCCTGAATCTAAAGCAGGAGCAGAGATCACTTCACCTTTTACCGTTGCTTGCCAAGAAATAGCACCAGTTTCAGCTTCTAATGCAAAAATTTTCCCATTTTCGCTGCCAACAAAAACTTTGTTAATACCTGCAACAGGGCCACCACTTAGTAACGCCGATTTTTTACTAGCAAAAAAACCGCCGTCTTTATTGTCATCTCTTAAATCAACATGCCAAATTTCTTTGCCTGATTCACGATCATGAGCATAAACACTACCTTCACGACTAGCAGAATAAACCTTGCCATATGCTACAGCCGGCTTTAAACGAGAAAAATAATCATCTACGCCATTTCCTGAATCTTCCCAAATAACCTTTGGAGAAAATTGTTGGTTGATTTCTGTCAATTCAACTGGCTCGGTTTTATCAATCTCGTCTTCAGTAGAAGAACAAGCCATCAGTCCTGTTGTAAATAAACAAACAACCAACAAATTTTTATTAAAAATAGTTTTCTTTAAATTAAGCACTTAATGCTCCAACGTTTGTACGGTTATCACAAACTTTACGTGTAAAACTGATAACGATACTTTTGCTCAAAAGGTAAATAATTCGCTTAGGCTACTAATACAATTATTTTGCTAACACAATATGCTGTGCAAGGTCATCAAGCTTCATTTGTAATGTAGGACTAGCTGATTGTTCAGATGCATCAATAGCTGTTTGATATGCAGTCCTAGCTAAATCAACTTTATCTTGTTTTAAATAAGCATCACCTTTTGTCTCTTCAACATTCGCTTTAAATGATTCTGGCAATGGCGTTGCTAAAGTTGTTAATGCATTATCATATTGTGTTGATTCAATTTGCACACGTGCTAATCGAATAGTAGCAATTGCTTTCATTCCTGGATTACTGGCTTTTTCGATAGCCGTTTTCAGATAAGTTTCTACCTGTGGCCAATCTTTATGACTAGCAGCTTCTTTTGCTAATGCTAAAGCCGTTAATGCAGAGTAACTTGAGTCAGTATTTTCGCTGATAAATTTTTCGCCCGCTTCACGATAAGTTTTCTCATCGCCTGCGGCTAATTCAACAACGCTTTGGTAGGCTTCTGAAGTATTTATTTCTTGCTGTAACTTATTGTCATTGTAATAACCGTAGCCAATAAAGCCGGCAAAACCTAAAACTAAACCAGCAATAATTGCATTTCCATTTTCACTCCAAAATGCTTTTAACGCTTCAACTTGTTGTTCTTCTGATTGATGATCTGACACGATTAACCCTTAATTAAATTTGATAATAAACTTGGCACTTCTTCAAAGGCCATGCTTTGTTGTTCATGTTGCCCACGCAAATATTTTATTGTCACTGTTTCATTTGCTATTTCATCTTCACCGATAATAATAGCAATTTGAGCACCAGACTTATCTGCACGTTTCATTTGTTTCTTCATGTTGCCACCACCACAGTGACTTTGAATTCTTATATCTATAACTTTATCACGCCATTTTTCTGCAAGCGCATTAGCTTTTATATCAGCGCCCTCTCCCAACATAATAATATAAGCATCAACTTGTGGGCGAAGGTTTTGTACTTTATCTAAACTCGTTAACATTAGCACTAAACGTTCAATACCTAAGGCGAAACCAAATCCAGGTGTTGCTTTTCCGCCTAATTGCTCAACTAGTCCGTCGTAGCGCCCGCCAGCACAAATTGTACCTTGAGATCCTAAGCTATCGGTTACCCATTCAAATACTGTACGATTATAATAATCTAAACCACGTACTAATTTTTCATTGATAACATAATTAATGCCTGCTTCATCTAAACGTTGGCATACGCCTTCAAAATGCTCTAAAGATTCTTGTTCAAAATATTCCGAGAGCTTGGGCGCACCAACTAAAGCACTTTGTACTTCTGGATTCTTACTATCTAATACTCTCAATGGATTAGAATGCATTCGCCTTTTGGAATCTTCATCTAATTGATCTTCTTTTTCAGTTAGAAACTCAACCAAAGCATCACGATAATTTGCACGCTCTTCTGTTGATCCTAGCGAATTAAGCTCTAGTGTGACAAATTCATTGATACCAAGTTCCCGCCATAAACGAGAAGTTAATAAAATAATTTCAGCGTCAATATCTGGAGTTGCAATTCCAAAGGCCTCTAGGCCAAATTGATGAAATTGACGATAACGACCTTTTTGAGGACGTTCGTGACGAAACATTGGTCCCATGTACCATAAACGTTGTTCTTGGTTGTAAAGCAAACCATGTTGATTACCTGCTCGAACACAACAAGCAGTTCCTTCAGGGCGTAACGTTAAGCTGTCACCATTTCGATCATCAAAGGTGTACATTTCTTTTTCAACAATATCAGTGACTTCACCAATCGATCGTTTAAATAACGCTGTTGACTCCACAATAGGCATACGAATTTCTGCAAAACCATAATTGCTGGCAACACGACGTAAAACTGATTCAACCATTTGCCATATATTGGTTTCAGTTGGTAAACAGTCGTTCATACCTCGAATTGCTTGAATTGTTTTACTCACCTAGACGGTTCTCTCTGTTTGCTGAAAATTTAAAATAAAGCGCGCATTATAGGCAGTTTGCAAGGAAACGTAAATAAGCGAGTGTAAAGCTTTAAAAGAATTAATCGATCTCTTGGACATCGATCTTATTAGTGGCGTCTAAGAGTTTTGCTTTTGCTCTAATGCGCTGTTCTAATTCATCCACTAAATTAGTGTTATCAAAACGTTCTTTTTGACGAATACCATCTAAATAGTAACCACTTTTTTTACTACTGCCTGTTAGGCCTAAATCTGAAACAATTGCTTCACCAGGTCCATTAACGATACAGCCGATAATTGAAACATCCATTGGCGTTAAAATATCTTCAATTCGTTGCTCTAATGCATTGACCGTAGAGATGACATCAAATTCTTGCCTTGAACAACTAGGGCAAGCAATTAAATTAATGCCACGGCTTCGTAATTTCAAAGATTTCAAAATATCAAAACCAACTTTTATTTCTTCAACCGGATCTGCCGCTAAGGAAACACGCAAGGTATCACCAATACCTTCAGAGAGTAACAAACCAAGACCTACAGAAGATTTAACCGAACCTGATCGTAAACCACCCGCTTCGGTTATCCCAAGATGTAATGGATTATCAATTTGTTTTGCCAGTAAACGGTATGCGCCTACAGCTAAAAAAACATCCGACGCTTTCACACTCACTTTAAATTCATGGAAATTAAGTTTATCGAGAATATCTACATGACGCATCGCTGATTCAAGTAAAGCTTCAGGTGTTGGTTCAGTATATTTTTCTTGGATATCTTTTTCTAAAGAACCGCCATTTACGCCTATTCTGATTGGAATATTTTTGTCACGAGCACATTCAACAACTGAGCGAACTCGATCTTCTCTACCGATATTTCCTGGGTTAATACGTAAACAATCTGCGCCATACTCAGCTACTTTAAGCGCAATACGATAATCAAAGTGAATATCAGTCACTAATGGCACATTAACTTGTTTTTTTATTTCGCGAAAAGCTTCAGCAGCATCCATTGTAGGCACACTGACTCTAACAATATCTGCTCCTACTGCTTCTAATGATTTGATTTGAGCAACTGTAGCAGCAACATCAGTTGTTAATGTATTGGTCATCGATTGAACGGTTATAGGTGAATCACCACCTACAGGGACGTTACCCACCATGATTTGACGAGATTTACGGCGGATAATAGGAGATTCTTTAAACATGCTTACTCAATAAAATTAGTTAATTGGAAAAAGTAATAAATATTAATTCAAGGGCAGATTAAATTTTGCGATGTTACCACGACTAAATTGTGACATATCAACCGTTTCGCCTTCGAAGTCTATACTAACTAACTCTGGCTTACCTAACGTAATAGTAAACGGTGCTTGACCTGAGATGTTCATCGTATAACCAGATTTTTTAATTCCCCAAGCAATACGTTCTCCGGTTGCATCATAAATATTCACCCAACAATCACCAGAAAAAACAAACTGTGCAGACTCTTCAGCACCCAAATCAACTTCAGAGGTTCCTTCTTCATTAGAAACAGTTGAATCAGCACTAGAGTTAATTTCATTATTAATGTCATTATTTACACTAGAGTTTGGTAATAGTTCAATACCCGATGAGATTTGCTCAACAGCCTCGGGAGCATCTTGAGTGGTTTCAGAGTTATTAGTGTTTGTTATTAAATCATCCCCTGAAACAACTAAATTTTCTTTCAATGTTTCTGATAAAGTAGTTATTGGTGCTTCAGCGGAGTGAGGATTATTCTGCTCTTGAACAGTTTTATTAATATCGAGATTTTCTTGTAAATTAGCACTCACTGTTGGAGATGAAGTTTTAATTATCGGTTTAACGGCATTCGTTTGGTCAGTATCTTGTAACCACCATAAAATAGTTGAACCAATTAATAACGCTACAATTAAGTAACTGACCCACATAACCAAATTATTTTCAGCTTGCTTTTCTGTTTGTTTAGAAAAGCTTTGCATTTCTGCGCCTTGCTTTTCAGCAACATTTAAAATATCGTAACCCGCAAGTACTTCATCTACATCAAGATTAACTAATTTTGCATAATTTTTTAAATACCCACGATTAAATGTAGCAGGCAAGGAACGATCAAAATTATCAGCTTCAATATCTTTCACTAATGTCGTTCTAAAATTTAATTTATCTGCCACTTGCTGTTGAGTAAGCCCTATTGATTCACGAGCCTCAGATAACATTTGTCCGGGGCCAATTACTTCAATATCTTCAGATAATTCTTCTATTTTCTTCTTGTTACTCATTTAGCTATTGCTCTTATTAATTTGCTACTTTCTTAGGATTCGCTAAATATATAACATCTCCTATTTTTAATACGTTGGCTCTATTCAAGTTATTCCAGCGTTCAATCGCCTTCATATGAATATTATATTTTTTTGAAATGGAATATAAACTATCACCTTTAACAACAAGGTGAATAGGTAAACTCACCATTTTTTGTTGAGAAACGTTCTTTTCTTGAATACTTTCTTTTTTAGATGTTTCTGTTTTTTCAAGCGCTTTATCAGTATTGATTTTAGCCGTTGCTTTCTTTTGATTATTAGTAACAACTTCGCTTGTCTGTGAAAGCTTATTTGTGTTTTCTTTAATTAACCTTGATTCTTTTTCATTATTGGTGACATTACTCGTATTAGCTTTCTTACTCACCTGTTTATTTTCAGGTAGAGTTTTTACCGATTTATTTTTATCTTTAAATGGCGATAGCACAACAACACGTTTTTTGGACTTTTTCTTACTAGAGAGGCTACTTTGATACTGTTGTGCTAATTCATCCGCTTCTATTTCTCGTAAACCACTAAGTAAATATTGTTTTGCTTCATATGAGTTTGGAAACATTTTGACCAACATACTTGCGTAGTTTTTAGCTGTTTTATGATCACGTTGTTTTTGGAATATTTTAAAGGCTAATGCTAAAGCACTAGGAGAAAATCGTCGCGTTGCTTTTTCATAACGTTTTAAATAAAGGTGAGCATTTTGATAATCACCTTTCGCATATTGTAATCTAACCATTTGTAACAATGATGAGGCGCTGCTCGGGCTATGTAAAATTGCTTTATCAAAATAAAGTTCAGCTTTTCCAAACTGATTAGCTTTTAATTGACATAAAGCTAAGTTCTCATAACTTTGTGAAACAAGAATGTAACTTGGTTGCGAAATAGCTTTTAATATTTGTTTCTCGGCATCTTGGTAACGCTCTTGTTTACACAAGAACACACCATAATTATTAAGAGTATCTGCATCATCTGACTTAATAGATAATGCAGTTTCATACGATTTAATTGCTTGTTCCGGCTCACCAACACTATCAAAGTAATGGGCAAACGCAGTATGAACTTGAACTAATTTAGGCGCAAAACGCTTGGCTTTTTCAAGGTTTAATTTAGCTTGCGTAGTATTACCCATTTTCAAATAACCCAAACCTAATGAAATGCGCGTCATTGCTATTTCATTATTTGTCGACTCATTTTCGATAACGGGGGTGCTTTTATCGTTTTCATAGTTTTGTGTGACACAGCCGGTAAAAACAAAAGCCACCGAAAGGCTAACAAGAAACTTTAAATATTTATCCATAAAATGCTGATGTCACTTTTTGTTTATTATCAGACTATTTTTACTGATATTTCATCAGCTTTCACCTGTTTTTTTACATCACGCTCTTTTGTACGCTTAGTTCGGTCTAATACGTCGCCTGCGAGTTGCCCACAAGCCGCGTCAATATCATCACCTCGAGTACGACGAGTAATAACTGTAAGTCCATAACTTTGCAGTACTTTATCAAATCTATCGATACGAGAATTACTCGATCTTTTATACGGAGAACCCGGGTAAGGATTGAAAGGAATTAAATTAATCTTACTGGGTAAATCTTTTAAAGCGATAGCTAATTCATGTGCTTGATCAGTACTGTCATTAACATGATCAAGCATTACGTACTCAATTGTTGCTTGTTTATTTGCTTTTGAGCCATCAATATATCGACCAGCTGCCGTTAAAAACTCTTCTAAGGGATACTTTTTATTGATAGGTACCAGTTCATCACGTAAATCATTATTTGGGGCATGAACTGAAATAGCTAAAGCACAATCAATTTTTTCTTTCAGCATGTCAAGTGCTGGTACAACCCCAGATGTACTAACCGTAACTCGACGCTTTGATAAGCCATACCCTAAATCATTAAGCATTGTATCAAGTGCTGGGATCAAATTTTTCATATTAAGCAATGGTTCACCCATTCCCATCATCACAATATTAGTGATAGGACGTTTTCCCGCAATACGTGTTGCGCCAATATCATTTGCTACTCGCCATACTTGTCCAATAATTTCACTCATTGAAAGATTACGGTTAAAGCCTTGTTGCGCAGTTGCACAAAACGTACATTCAAGTGCGCATCCAACTTGTGAAGAAACACATAATGTCGCACGATCATTTTCAGGGATCCAAACAGTTTCGACTTCTTGTCCACCTTCCAACTTTAATGCATATTTAATTGTTCCATCTGATGATACTTGCTTTTCAGATATTTCAGGTGCCGTTATTTCAGTATTTCGTTGTAGTTTTTCGCGTAATTTTTTATTTAAGTTGGTCATTAATTCGAAATCAGAATAACCAAAGTGATAGATCCATTTCATCATTTGATCAGCACGAAACGGCTTTTCACCAATAGAAGCAAAATATTCACGCATTGATTGATGATCAAAGTTTAATAAATTAACTTTAGTTTTAGTTGGACTTACAACTTCAGTGACTTCACTCATGTAAAAACATTCTCGATACAACAAAAATTCAGGGCAAAAATTGTACACTTTTTATGCTAAAGAGACAATTTCAACGAAGGGGATTATAAATTTTAATATTTTAATAAATTCGAAATTTAGAAAAATATTTAAATTTATAATCTCGCTAAACAAACAAAAGGATTTTACCGAAAAATCAGTAAAACCCTTTCAAATTTAATCTGCAGTTAATCAAAGCAAATGAAGAGAATTCGAGGAGATTGCACTGAGCGTATATTTATACGTGAGTACATTCGACAAAGAATTCGCAAATTTGCGAAGATTAAAATCAAATTAACGAGTGCGTGGGCAAATCTCTTCGTCTGAAAAGAAGTAAGCAATTTCACGTGCTGCTGATTCTAAAGCATCAGAACCGTGAGCAGCATTCTCGTCAATACTATCAGCAAGGTCAGCACGGATAGTACCAGCAAGAGCTTCAGCTGGGTTAGTAGCACCCATGATTTCACGATTTTTAAGAACAGCGTTTTCGCCTTCTAATACTTGAACCATAACAGGACCAGAAGTCATGAATGAAACTAAAGCACCAAAAAAAGGACGTTCGCTATGTTCAGCGTAAAAACCTTCTGCTTTTTCTTGGCTTAAATGAACCATTTTAGAAGCAACAATTTTTAAACCTGCTGTTTCAAAACGGTTGTAGATTTGACCAATTAAGTTTTTAGCAACTGCGTCTGGTTTTACGATAGAAAAAGTACGTTCGATAGCCATGATAAGCCCTTTTATAAAATTAAATAAATTGATGGTATAAATTTTGGCGCGATTATAGACGAAATATTCCTAAATGCCTAATGTTATCACTCTCATGATAAATATGCCTTTTGAATAAAAAAACTATTTTTCTTTTATCAATTGATTTTCAAGTATTTATTATAATATTTGCGATAAATATCATGATTTTCGTACGCCACCCAATTTATCAATGTTTGAAAATAAGTAGGGTCTTGGTAAGCCTCTTCTATTGCAAGATCAAACTGTTTGATTATTGCTTTACCTTCTGGTGTTTTACTACAAACAATATGACTTTTTAGTATCGGCGACAACTCAGCAATAGCTGAACTTTCGAAAGACTGGTCAATCTGAAATTTACGTCCAAAAAATTTCATACTAGAAGGCGAGGCTAAAAGAACATCTATTCTTTGGCGATAAAGCATCGAGAATAACAAACCTTCTTCATCATCTTTTGATTTAAGATATTTATTTTTATCCGGTAATTGAGCGATCATGGCGTCGAGGTCTATGCCATAAGAACGTCCTTCTTCTATTCCCAAGATAAAGTCAGGTTTTAATTCAGATAATTCACTAAAACTTAAAACTTCAGGTTTGGAAATTTTAAAAAAGTCAGCAAATTTATGGCTAAAAAACATGCGTTTACCCAATAAGATTAATTGAGGTTTTGAAAAGTATAGATACTGTTCTCGCTCTGGCGTTTTAATAATATTTCTAATACAGGTTTTAGGGTTATTCTCCATATAACTAATGACATGAGAAAAATTACCTTCTTTCAAGTTAACTTCAAGAGTTGAAAGATGAGTCAAAATAATAGCTAAACTTTCTGCCTCAGCAGAAGTTTGCTTCAGTAAAATAGTGTTAAATATTGGACTACTCGATAAACCAAATAAGGTAATAGGAGTTTGTGAACGTTCTGGATTTACCTGTTCATTTGCTTGCACTGAAAAATGCAAACATGCAAAAAATCCGAAAATTAAAAGACACCTCTTCAAAAAGAGCCCCTACAACTGTATTTGTGTCTTTATAACCTGAGGCTCACTTGAAAAGCAAATAATGAAAAAGATCTCAGCCTATTTCATTATTTGAGATCAAATTAAATACTAATTCGTCTATATTGACGATACTCTGGTTGCCAAAAGTTTCGTTCAATTTTATCTTTCAAACTTTCATCATCAATACGTAAAGCCAAACCTTGCTCAAATGCTACTTTGGCTATAGCAAAAGCAATCTTTTTACTTAAATTAGCAATTTCAGTCAATGGTGGTAAAAGCTCCCCTTGACCCGAGTTTGCTAATGGAGAAGCTTCAGCTAAAGTTTTACTGGCAACCATCAACATTTCATCAGTAATGCGATTCACATTAGCAGAGACAACGCCTAATCCTATACCAGGGAAAATGTAACTGTTATTACATTGTGCGACAGGAAATTCTTTACCTTTATGTTGAACTGGATCAAATGGGCTACCTGTTGCCACAATAACTTGTCCATCGGTCCATTTAATCACTTGTTCAGGCGTAGCTTCAACTTGTTTAATCGGATTACTTAATGGAAAGACAATTGGCAATAGACAATGTGATTTCATTGCCTTTATTATTTGTTCAGTAAATAATCCTGAAACACCAGAAACACCAATTAAAATATCAGGTTTAGCACCATTTATGACTTCAAGAAGAGAAGCAAATTCACCTTTAATTTCCCAAGACATTAACGCTTGATGCTTTTGAGTCAATTTTTCTTGAAAGTCTCTCAAATCACTCATGCCTTGAGTTAATAGACCATACCGATCAACCATGAATACTTGACTACGTGCTTGCTCAGGGGCTACGCCCTCAGAAATCATTTGAGTAATTATTTGTTCTGCGATACCACAGCCTGCAGAACCAGCTCCTACAAAAGCAACCTTTTGTTCTGATAACTTAACCCCTTTTGAACGGCAAGCAGCGAGTAATGTCCCAACCGTGACAGATGCGGTACCTTGAATATCATCATTAAAGCAACAAATTTGATCTCTATATTTGGTCAACAAAGGTGTAGCATTAGGTTGCGCAAAATCTTCAAACTGTAGCATCACATGCGGCCAGCGGCGCTTAACGGCTTTAATGAACATATCCAAAAATTCATCATATTTATCTTGCTCAATTCGATGATGACGAGCCCCCATATACATGGGATCATTTAATAATTTTTCGTTATTAGTACCAACATCAAGCATAACGGGCAAACAATAAGCAGGGCTAATTCCTCCGCAAGCGGTATATAAAGCTAGTTTTCCAATTGGGATACCCATCCCACCTATGCCTTGATCTCCTAAGCCTAAAATACGTTCGCCGTCAGTTACTACGATCACCTTTACTTTATTTTTAGTCGCATTTCGTAAAATATCGTCAATTTGGTCACGATCTTCATAGGAAACAAATAAACCACGATTGCTTCGATAAATATCAGAAAACTGCTCACAAGCATCACCTACTGTTGGCGTATAAATGATAGGCATCATTTCTTCTAAATGCTCTTGTACGAGTTTGCAATACAAGGTTTCGTTTTTATCTTGAATTGCACGTAAATAGATATGTTTATTTAAATTAGTTCTAAAGTTACTATATTGGCGATAACATCGATCAACTTGCTCTTCAATTGTTTCGAAACTTGGTGGTAATAAGCCTGTCAGATTAAAACTTTTTCGCTCATCTTTATTAAAAGCGCTGCCTTTATTTAATAATGGAGACTCTAAAAGACTTGGGCCTGCGTAAGGAATATATAATGGGCGTTTATTTTTATTTGTCATAATATCGTTATTATCGTGAGCTTATATTAATGTATTAATCTGATGAATGTTAAAGATTCACCAGACAAATGAAGATAGGTAAGTATAGTCGAAGCTCAGATGACAAAAAAGTAATCTATAACTAGAATTACAAAAAAAGATTTAAAAAAGAGATAAATAACAAAAATAAACCATTTCTTATGAAAAGTGTTAATCCACTTCTGAAATCCATGCGAGCTGAATTGCTTCAAGAACGCGCTCACCACAATGATTTGGATTATCGTCAAAATTTTCTAGCGCTAAGATCCACTCTCTTAATTCGGTAAAATGAAGCTTTAGCGGATCAACATCTGGATATTTTTCCATTAAATCCAGTGCAAGTTCAAGTGAATCAGTCCAACGATATCCCATACTGTTCTCCTATATTTAACCCATTAATCAATAAGCAAGTGAAACCAAAAAGCATCCGCGATGATCATCAAAATCAACCAAAATAAAATCATGCGAGATTTACGGCAAAACTCACAATCGGTATGCCAAATTTTTTTTAACGATGTTTGTAGTGCACGCCAAGACATTAATAAATAGCTAAAGAATAAAATATTTGTTCAGTATAGAGTAAACTCGTTACACTATTTAGGAATTTCTTCTTTGTTGGTAAATAAAATGAGTAATATTAAATTTTCAAAACAAGAGAAAGAGCAGCTTGTTATGAAACTACAGCAGTATTTTGATCGAGAATTAGAACAAGAAATAGGTCAATTTGATGCCGAGTTTTTATTAGATTTTTTTAGCAAAGAAGTTGGTAGTTTTTACTACAACAGAGGTTTATATGATGCTCAAAAAATTATTAGCGATCGCGTAGAGCAAATTACCGATGCTATATATGAATTAGAACAACCGATTAATTAAATTTAAATGAAATAGTTTTAATCACCAATCTTTGATTTGGTTTAATACTATTAATAATTGAATTTAGTATCATAACTCTATTATTAAACGAACAAATTTTCTGATGATGCAAATAACAGATTTACAAAAAGAACAAAAAATAATTCCATTACTGAGGTTAGGTTTTAGGCCGTTTTTCTTATTTGGTGCTGCTTTTGCAGTTGTCGCTATTTTCTTATGGCTCTTAATTTTGCAAGGAAAAAGTGAATTATCACCTTTAGGCGGTGGCTATTGGTGGCATCTTCATGAAATGATTTTTGGATTTGCGAGTGCGATAATTGCCGGCTTTTTATTAACTGCGGTACAAAACTGGACGGGTATTCCAGGTATTCAAAATAAATCTTTATTATTTCTAGTTATCCTATGGTTAACGGCACGAATTACATTATTAATGCCAAACCTTTTAGGTGAAACATTTAGCATGTTAATAGATCTCGCCTTTCTTCCTGCCGTGGCTATATTTCTTGGTAAACCTATCATAGCGATAAAACAATATAGAAATTTATTTTTTGTACCATTATTAATCTTATTTACCCTTGTAAATATTGAGTTTTATTTGGCATTACAGATACCTGAAACGTTTTCTATTCAAATATCGGCTTATGCAGGTGTGATGTTAGTTACATTTTTAATGTCGGTTATGGTGGGTAGGGTTGGGCCAATGTTTACTGCAAATGGTACACAAACGCCAAAACCAATAAGTATTCCTTGGTTAGATATAGTAACCAATGGCAGTTTAGCCGTTATAACCTTTTATTTGATTTTACACCCTTTATTAACAATAAATAATAATATGCTTGGCGGCTTGTTAATTATATCTGCTATTTTCCAAGCCATTCGTATTATTAGATGGCGTCCATGGATAACAGTGAAAATCCCTTTATTATGGTCTCTTCATTTAGCGGTAATCTTTATATCTTCAGGTTTGTTTACAATAGGTTTAAGTTATTTTTCTTCCGAATTATCGAGTAGTCATTCCTGGCATATCTTAACCATTGGCGGTATGGGCGGATTAATTCTTGCTATGATATCTCGTGTCTCTTTAGGGCACACAGGTAGACCTTTACAACCACCAAAAACAATGTCGATTGCTTTTTTATTGATTTTTATTGCAGCAATAGTAAGAGGCTATTTACCGATATTTATGCCAGATTCAATCATTATGATTTATCAAGCAAGTGCAGGGATCTGGTATTTATCGTTTGGACTTTTTGTTTTTCATTACGGGCCAATGTTATTGAAAAATCGTACCGACGGTCGACCAGGTTAATACTTTAAGGGTTTAAGATGCGAGCTGTCTTTCTTGATCAACAAACGTTTTCAGAAAAAATAAAGTTAAATGAGTTAACAAAACAAGTAAGCTCGTTAAATTGCTTTCCATTAACTCATCCTAATGACATTATTAAGCGTTCAATAGATGCTGACATTATCATTACAAATAAAGTTATTTTAAATGAACAAACTTTAGCAAATCTTCCTAAATTAAAACTGATTTGCATAGCAGCAACAGGCACTAACAATGTAGATATTGATGCAGCTAAAAAATATAACATTGCTGTGACAAACGTAAGTGGTTACGCAAAACAGTCTGTTGCGCAGTACGTTTTTTCTCAAATACTTGCATATTTCAGTCAAGTAGAACATCACAATAAGAATGTTGAACTAGGGTTGTGGCAACAAAGCTCATCTTTTTGTTTTCATGGCCAAGGTAGTCAAGAATTGGCAGGAAAAACATTAGGTTTAATAGGTTATGGCAGTTTAGCTAAAGCTGTTGAAAAAATAGCTTTAGCATTTGATATGCATGTAATGATTGCAGACCGTTCAAATTCATCATCAATCAGAGCAGGAAGACACGCTTTTAATGATGTTATAAAAAAAGTTGATGTACTTTCTTTGCACTGTCCGCAAACTCCCGAAACAGAAGGTTTAATTAATAAAGACATTTTTCAACAAATGAAGTCATCTGCAATACTTATTAATACTGCTCGGGGAGCGATAATTAATGAGGTAGATTTATTTAATGCTTTGAACAATAATGATATTGCATTCGCGATATTAGATGTTCTCTCACAGGAGCCTCCTTCTCTAAATAATACATTGTTAATAAAT
>JAGSHH010000025.1 GCA_023954655.1 Colwelliaceae bacterium | reverse complement strand
GCACCTTTAGATTTTGATAAACGAGTATCAGCTGTTAGTCATTTTAAAGCTATGGAAGAGTCAGAAACATTAGCTGCTGCAAATAAACGTGTTGGTAATATTTTAGCTAAGTTTGATGGTGAACTATTTACAGTATTTAATGCTGACTTAGCAACCGAGGTGGCAGAAAATAATTTAGCTAATACTTTTGCAGAAATCAGTAGTAAAGTTAAACCGTTACAAGCAGCCAGTGATTACCAAGCAGTACTTTCAGAGCTTTCAAAAATTAAACAACCCATTGATGAGTTTTTTGATAATGTGATGGTAATGGCAGATGATGAACAAGTGAAGATAAATCGCTTAACCTTATTAAATGAAATTAGAAATAGCTTTTTAGATATTGCTGATATTTCGGTATTACAAAGTTAATTAGAAATATTAATATTATTAATTAAAGGGTAACTATTAAGTTACCCTTTTTTTATTAAATATTTAAAAGGGACATCTTCACATTGTTGAGCGATTAATTCGTGTTCCATAAAACGACAAAAGCTAGGTATATCACGAGCAGTAGAAGGGTCGTCTGCTAAAACTAATAATGTTTCACCACGACTAATCTTCCTAATATTTAATCTAACCATCATGACAGGTTCTGGGCACCTTAAACCTAAGGCATCTAATTGGTGATCAGCTTGTGAAAAAACATTACTCATTACGTATACCAAATGCTACTCATTGATTAATAATTGGGTGACATACCCTGATAAATTATAATCTGATTTTAATGAAGAAACATGATCTTCAGCGCGCTGCTTTGATATAAAGTGAGTAGTTAAAATTCGATAATAATTTTTATTCTTAACTAATCTTAATGCTAGGTCTGGATAAGTTTTCTGTAATTGATTTAAAGTTTTTAGACCATTAGTTTCATTCATAAATGCACCAAATTGTACATACCAGCGTGGCTTATTAATAGGTGAATTTGTTGGTTCATTAGGTACTGGTTTTTGTGCAATATAGGTTGTGACAGAAGGTTTAATTTCAGGCGTATCTTCTGAATTAGTTGGTTTTAGCGAAGGTGGAGAGTCTTGTTCTGTTGGCGAATAATTTTTTAAGCTTTGACCAAACTGATAACTTACTGAAAGGAAAATGCTGTGGTTAGTTTGAAGCATATCTCTATTAAAATGAGTAAACTGCCCAAACTCAATAGAAAAATCATTAGTAAATTTATAACTAGCAGCAAACATTAAGTATGGGGCCATTGTTTGCTTTTCAATAACTGACTCATTAGAACTTGTCGTTATAAAACCTAAACCAGTACCCGCCTTAATAGATAACTCGTTGTTGTAACGCTTAATAAAATTAGCACCTATAGAGAATTGATCATAATTAGCAAATATATCAGCTTCATTACTTTGTAATTTAATATCACTATTAATAATATATCGGGATTCAAATTCAAAAGATTCAGCAAATTGCCATTGATAAAATAATTGGTAACCAGTGCCATTTTCTTGATCAAGATGATAATTGAATCCGATACCGGCTTTATGCGTATCTTGTGCGAGAATAGAAAAAGGAAGCAAAAAGCTAATCAAAAGGATAATTGGTAATTTATTCATGAAGATAATCCTAATTTTTTTTTTATATTAACAGTAAACAGTGCAAACAAACAAACTGTAGATTATGTTGAAAATGTGTTTTTTGGTAATTATGCTTGCTTTGTTATCAAGGGGTGAATAATCTAAAGATAGATAACCGTTTCAGGCTTTTTTATGTATTCATTCTTACTTGTTGCTGCCTTTTCTTTCAGTGTCGCTTTTTCATCATTTGCAGCAGAAAATCACATACTTCGTAAAACATTTGAAAAAGCAGAAAAACAATTATGGAAGTCAAATTCATCTACATATAAAAGCTTATATCAGCAATTGCATTATTATCCATTACAGCCTTATCTGGATCAAAAACGATTAATACATCGAATGCGCCTTTCTTCGGCAAAAGAAATCTCAACTTTCTTAGAAAAATATAAAGGAACACCATTAGATTGGCCATTAAGAAAGAAATGGCTCAATTACTTAATAAAGAGAAACCGTCAGTCATTATTTTTAGAGTTTTTCCAGCCAACTAACGATGCTAATTTGACTTGTTACTCATATCAATATCAATTAAACAAAGGGATAAATGAAGCAGAAATACTCGCTAAAATTTCGTCATTATGGGTTGTAGGAAAATCTCAACCTAAGGCATGTGACCCTTTATTTGAAAGATGGAAAAAAGCGGGTTTAAGAACTAATCAGCATGTTTGGCAACGACTATCGAAAGCTGCGGATGGTGGCAAGCACACCTTAATACCTTATTTAACTGGTTTACTACCAACTGATCAACAATATTTAGGGCAGCTTTGGCATAAAGTTAGAAGAGATCCTGCCTATATCACTAATTTATCACGCTTTCCTAAAAAGAATGACGAAGAAACGGCTATATATACTTATGGTATTAAAAGGTTAATTTGGCGTGATCAAAATAGAGCGTTGAAATCATATAAACAAGCAAAGGCATTATTTCCATTTAGTAAAAGCCAACAACAACAAATAGCATTAAAGTTTTCATTGGCATTAGCGAGTAAAAATCATCAAGCAGCGGATGAATGGTTACCACAAGTTGATGATGAAAATTTAACTGACAATATTGTTCAGTGGCGAATTGCTGATGTATTAAGAAAACAAGACTGGCAAACGATCAAAGTAGAACTACTTTCTTTACCCGCTTCACAAAAAGAAAGGCAACAATGGAAATATTGGTATGCTCGTAGTTTGTTGGCGACAACTGAAAAAGAGCAAGGCTTAAAGTTAATGGAAAAATTAGCTGAAAGCCGACATTATTATGGCTTTTTAGCCGCAACATATTCGAATAAGCCCATAAATCTACAAGATAAACCTTTAATAATATCTGATTTAGAAAAAGCTGAATTATTTAAAGATGCTGCTGGTAAGCGAGCTTTTGAGTTGTTTCATTTAGGCCGTTTCTACCAAGCAAGAAAAGAATGGAACTATTGGTTAAGAGAATTAAATAAAAGACAAAAGCTGGTAGCGGCAAAACTAGCGAATGAAATTGGTTGGTATGATCGTGCTATTTTTGCTTTGTCACAGGTCGGCTATTTAGATGATGTTGATTTACGTTTTCCTTTAGCATTTTATGATGAGATAAAACAGCATTCCGCTAAGTATGCCATTAACCCTTCATGGGCATTTGCCATTACCAGACGTGAAAGTTCGTTTATGTCAGACGCTAATTCATCTGTTGGAGCAAGAGGGCTGATGCAACTGATGCCTGATACAGCAAAACACTTAACTCGGCGCAAAAAAATACCAACAAAGTATTTATTGAATAGCAAAAATAATATTAATTTAGGCACTAAGTATTTAAAGAACCTGTTAGATAGACATAAGGGTAATCAAGTGCTTGCAACAGCTGCATACAATGCAGGGCCTTATCGAGTAAAAAAATGGTTAAAATCAGCGACAGAGTTACCTGCAGATATTTGGATTGAAACTATTCCGTATAAAGAAACACGAGAATATGTAAAAAGTGTTCTGGCGTATCAACAGATTTATCAATATAAAGCGGGTGAAGAAACAACTCTATTTAATCAGCTACATAGTTTGAATATTACCCAGTTACAGTAGAGAGCTTTGTGATTATGACAATTACTGAACTGGATATATCGCTATGTTATGATAAGTAAAAATTTTCATCGAGATGATCAAATGAATAAATTATCAGCACTATATCCAGCACATATTGCAGAATTGCAAATTAGAGCCAAGAATGCGCTTAAAAGAGAAAACTTGCAGGGTTTAGTTATTCATTCTGGACAAGAGATCAAAGTATTTCTGGATGATTTAGGTTATCCTTTTAAAGTAAATCCTCATTTTAAGCATTGGCTACCACTTACTGATATCCCTAATTCATGGTTGATCATTAATGGCGAAGATAAGCCAACCTTAATTTATTATCAGCCAGTGGATTTTTGGCATAAAGTTATTGAGCTTTCAGAAAGTTATTGGAATGAATTTTTTGATATTAAAATACTTACTCAACCGTCAGCAGTAGATAAGTTACTACCTTACGACAAAAAAGGTTTAGCTTATATTGGTGCACATGTCGAAGTTGCTCAAGCATTAGGCTTTGATAATATTAATCCTGATACACTATTAAATTATCTTCATTTTCATCGAGCATATAAAACTTCTTATGAACAAGAGTGTATGCGTCAATCTAACAGAATTGCGGTTGCTGGCCATAAAGCAGCTAAAAATGCTTTTTATGAGGCTTCATCAGAATATGATATTCAACAATCATATTTGAAAGCTACTCAACATATTGAAACCGAAACACCTTACGGTAATATTGTTGCATTAAATGAAAACACTTCCATTTTACATTACACCTCGTTAGAGAGAAATGTACCTCAAGTACATCGCTCATTCTTATTAGATGCGGGTGCTAACTTTAATGGTTATGCATCAGATATCACTAGAACGTATGCTTATTCACGTAATAAGTTTGGAGAATTGATCACTCGCATGGATCAATTAATGTTAAATGCTGTTGATGGTCTTCAGCCAGGGAAAAGCTATGTTGATTTACACATCAAAACATATAATGAAATAGCTGAAGTATTACAAGAATTTGATTATTTAACTGTTGATGCTAGTACTGCAGCTGAATCTGGAATCGTAAGCACCTTTTTTCCTCATGGCTTAGGACATCATTTAGGTCTGCAAACTCATGACGTAGGTGGTTTTATGGGGGATGAACGAGGAACACATGTTAATACTCCAGAACAACATCCTTTTTTAAGAACTTCGAGAGTGATTGAAAGTGATCAAGTGTTTACTATTGAACCGGGTCTTTATTTTATTGATTCACTATTGGCCGAACTTAAACAATCTGATAAAGCTGATATGATTAACTGGAAGAACGTTGATGAAATGCGCCAGTTTGGTGGTATTCGTATTGAAGATAATATTATTGTTCATCAATCACATAATGAAAATATGACGCGTGATTTTGAATTAGACTAATATTAGTGGTAAATCAGTAACGTGTCATTATCTTATCAAATAGCGGCTAATGAAGTGATAGATGAAACTATCGTTAATCGTAGCCGTTTTATTTGCTACTTATCAAACTGTAGCTCTAATGAAGCAGCTAAAGCTTTTTTAAAAGACGTGCAACAGTTACACCCTCAAGCAAGACATCATTGCTACGCTTTCGTAAGTTCTCACCCCAAAGATAGTCAATGCTATGGGTTTTCTGATGATGGCGAGCCGTCAGGAACAGCGGGTCGTCCAATGCTACAGGTTCTTCAGGGGAGTAATATTGGTGAAGTGTGTGCTGTTGTTGTACGTTATTTTGGTGGTATTAAATTAGGAACAGGAGGGTTACAACGCGCTTATGGTGGTAGTGTCAGACAAGCATTGAATTTACTTAAAACAAAAACTAAAATTCCGATGGTACACAAAGCTTTAGCATGTCAATATACTCAGGTAAATGATATTTTACATTTGCTTGATGCCATAGGTGGTAAGGTTGTTGAGCAACAATATCAAGAGCAAGTTGACTTAACATTAGCTATTCCTGAAGAAAAGCTTCAACAAGTTAAAGAGCAATTGCAAACATTGTCTTCAGGGCAATTAATTTTAAAATCTATAAAGTAACATTAATAATAAGAAGCATAGTTAGTCGTGCAATTTAAAAACATTATCCGCATATTAGGACTATTAGTAGCACTACTTAGTGTCACTATGCTTCCACCTGCATTTATTTCACTCATATATCGTGATGGCGGAGGTGTTTCATTTTTAATGGCATTTGTTTTTTGTCTAATAGCAGGTTTGTTAGCTTGGTATCCTAACCGAGAAGAAAAAGGGGACTTAAGAGCTCGAGAAGGGTTTTTAATTGTTGTACTCTTTTGGACTGTTTTGGCGAGCTTTTCTGCCGTTCCTTTGATGTTATTAGAGGAGCCCAACCTGACTGTTGCCAACGCCTTTTTCGAATCTTTTTCAGGTTTAACAACTACGGGTGCAACTATCCTAACAAAAATTGATGGTTTACCTCATGCCGTACTTTGGTATCGTCAGCAATTACAATGGTTAGGCGGGATGGGTATTATCGTTTTAGCCGTTGCGGTTTTACCTATGTTAGGTATTGGTGGTATGCAGCTATATCGTGCTGAAACACCTGGCCCTGTTAAAGATTCAAAAATGACACCCAGAATTGCCGATACAGCTAAACATCTTTGGTATATTTATTTATCTTTAACTGTTGCTTGTTCATTAAGTTATTGGGCAGCAGGAATGAGTTTATTTGATGCTATATGCCATGCTTTTTCTACCATCGCAATTGGTGGGTTTTCAACACACGATGCTAGCATGGGTTATTTTAATAGCCCAATGATAAACTTTGTTTGTGTCTTGTTTTTACTTATATCAGGTGTAAATTTTGCGCTCCATTTTGCTGTAGTACATAGTAAATCTCTTCGTGCATATTTTTATGACCCTGAATTTAAAGTTTTTATTTTTATCCAGATAGCCCTAACATTAATATGTTTTCTAGTATTGATGTCTGTAGGTATATATGAAAATGGCTTTGAGGCGTTTAATCAGGCGTTATTTCAATCGGTTTCAATTAGTACTACGGCAGGCTTTGCTACTACTTCTTTTTCTGAATGGCCAACGTTACTGCCTATATTATTAATTTTTTCTAGTTTTATCGGTGGCTGTGCAGGGAGTACTGGTGGCGGTATGAAAGTTGTTCGCGTGGTTTTACTGTACTTACAAGGTATTCGTGAACTCAATAAACTTGTTCACCCTAAAGCTATTTTCACCATTAAATTAGGGCATAAAGCACTACCAAATAGGGTTGTTGAAGCTATTTGGGGGTTTTTCTCAGCTTATGCTGCGGTATTTGTACTTTGTATGCTAGCTCTTTTGGCTGCTGGAGTGGATGATATTACTGCTTTTACTGCGGTCGCCGCGTGTTTAAATAATTTAGGTCCTGGCTTAGGCGAGGTTGCAGCTAATTTTTCTAGCCTTGGTGATTCAAGTAAATGGGTACTTATTGTAGCGATGTTATTTGGACGATTAGAAATATTTACTTTGCTGGTACTATTCACACCAGCATTTTGGCGTTCTTAATAATTAACCTTAGCTTAGGTTGATTAAATGCTAATTTTAGAAAAACTGTAATGGATCAACATAAAATAATTTTTCTACATCTGAGATATACTTCTTATTTACTAAAAATAAAATAACGTGATCTTCTGCTAAAATCTCTGTATCGGAATGAGCAATTAATACTTCTTCATCGCGAACTATTGCACCGATAGTTGTACCTGGTGGTAGCTTTAAAGAAGCAATGTTTCTACCAATTACTTTTGATGAATTTTCATTACCTTTGGCAACTATTTCAATTGCTTCAGCAGCACCACCACGTAGACTATAAACATTATCAATACTACCTTTACGTACGTGAGTTAATAGTGCTGAAATAGTCGCATGTTGAGGAGATACTGCAATATCAATATTGCTCCCGTGCACTAAGTCTATATATGCACTTCGTTGAATTAATACCATTGCTTTTCGCACGCCCAGACGTTTAGCAAGTAATGATGACATAATATTCGCTTCATCATCATTTGTTACAGCGATAAATACATCAAATTGATCAACATGCTCTTCCATTAATAATTCTTGATCAGAGGAATCACCAACAAAAACTAATGTATCGTTTAACTCTGAGGCTAAATACGCTGCTCTTTTGGGTGTATGCTCAATTAATTTAACTTGATGATTTTTTTCTAATAAACGGGCTAAACCCGCACCAATATTACCACCGCCAGCTATCATTATACGTTTATAAGCGGGCTCGAGTTTTTGTAATTCGTTCATGACAGCACGAATATGTATAGTGGCAGCAATGAAAAATACTTCATCATCTGCTTCTATAACGGTTGTTCCTAATGGACGTATTGGCTTTCCGTTTCTATATATTGCTGCGACTCGAGTATCAATATTGGGGATATGCTCTCGTAAGGTGGATAGGGCATGCCCCACTAATAAACCACCATAGTATGCTTTTACGGCAACTAAACTAACTTTGCCTTTGGCAAATTCTAAAACTTGCAATGCGCCGGGGTAATCAATTAATCGAGCAATATCTCGTGTAACTAATTGTTCTGGAGCAATAACATGATCTACTGGAATATTGTTGTGCTGAAAAAGTTCTTTTTGATACTTTAAAATTTTGGCTGAGCGAATACGGGCTATTTTTGTTGCGGTATTAAATAAAGTATAACAAATTTGGCAAGCAATCATGTTGGTGGCATCATCACTAGTTACAGCAATGATTAATTCAGCATCTTCTGCGCCCGCTTGCTTTAGCACATCAGGGTGAGAGCCATGACCAACAACAACTTGTAAATCCATTTTATCTTGCAACTCGCGGAGAATTTCGCCGTTGTTATCAATTAAGGTAATATCGTTTTTTTCACCCACTAAATTTTCTGCGAGCGTACCACCAACTTGTCCTGCGCCAATTATGACTATTTTCATTAGGAGCTATCCGTTATTTTTCTTTTTTAGTTTAGCGTAATAAAAGCCATCCATAGACTGCTCATTTGGTAAGATCTGCCAGCCTATTTTCTGTTGAGTATTATCTATATCAATGAGTTCTACATCATTATTATCCGAAATAAACTGCTGAATTTGTTCATAGTTTTCTTCAGGCAAAATACTACAAGTAACATAAAGCAAAGTACCACCGGGCTTAAGTAAAGACCATATATTTTTCAATATTTGTTTCTGTAATACGGATAATGAATTTATATCAGTCGCTTTTCTCAACCATTTAATATCTGGGTGACGTCTTATAACTCCAGTTCCTGAACAGGGAGCATCCAGTAGAATGCGATCGTATTGTTGATTATCCCACCATAACTCTGGTTTTGAAGCATCGGCTGCTATGACGTTGGCTTTAAGGTTCAACCTTGCTAAATTTTCTTGGACACGCACTAAACGTTTTTCTTCAATGTCTATTGCTGTCATAGCTTTGATTTTTGGTGTTAACTCTAATATATGACACGTTTTTCCGCCAGGTGCAGCGCAGCAATCCAAAACATTATCATCCTCTTGGCAGTCCAAAAGTCTGGCAGCTTGCTGAGCAGCACCATCTTGAATAGACACATGGCCTAATTCAAATCCCGGTAATTTATTTACATCCGTGGCTTGTGTTAGTTTTATAGCACCTGAAAATTCATCAATTAAATCAACGTCAATATTTACTTCCTCAAGTAATTTTAAGTATTGGTCAATAGTATGGTGTTGTTGATTTACTCTTAACCACATTGGTGGTCTTTCTTGGTTTGCTAATAAAACATCTTGCCAGTGTTCTGGATATCCCGCCTGAATTTTTTTTATAAACCAACTCGGATGATTAAACTTTATTGCATCAGCTAAATTGTCTTCAGGTGAAACCTCTTTACGCTGAAAATTTCTCAAAATGCCATTCACTAACGCTTTTAAATGTTGATGTTTTAAAGGTTTAGTTGCTGAGACAGTTTCACTAACTGCAGCATGATCCGGGATACGGGTATATTTGATTTGATAAATCCCTACCAAAATTAAAAAATGAATGGCTCTTTGTTTGGCAACCAAAGGTTTTTGAATGAGTTGCCTTGCTTCATGCTCTAATTCAGGTAAGTAACGAAGAACGCCATAACATAACTCTTGCAGTAAACCTTTATCTTTACCTTCTACTTTAGTTTGTAAAGCTGGCAATTCATCAGCAAGACTTCGTCCTTTATCAATAACAGCATATGTGCATTTTGCTGCAAGGGCTCTTACGTTAGCTACCATTATTTACTCACTTAAACCATTAATAGATTGTTCAATGTTAAACCAATCAGCTCGACCGTTTAGTATATCTGCACAAGCTAATGCTTTTTTGCCTGGTAACTGTAAGGTTTCTAATTTCAAAGCTTGTTCACCCGTTGCAATGGTGATACCTGATTTATCTACTGAGATAATAGTTCCGGGTATTTTTTTGTGATCAGTTTCAACAACGCTTGCTTGCCAAATACGAATACGATGTTGCTTGTTTTTATCGTCGCTATAAGTAAATTGGGCAACTGGCCAAGGAATATAAGCACGAACTTTTTGGTGTAAAGTTTTTGCTGATAAATGCCAGTCTAATTCGGCTTCTTCTTTATTCAGTTTTGCGGCATAGGTAGCAATTTCACTATCTTGAGGCTTGGCTTGATGAGCACCTTCAGCCATTAATGATATAGTGTCTATTAAAGCTTCAGGCCCTAATTTTGCTAGTTTTTCATAAATACTTGCGCTGGTATCTTGTTGAGTTATGTCACAAGTTGCTTTCAGTATCATATCTCCGGTATCAAGCCCTTGATCCATTTGCATAATGGTGACACCAGTTTCTGAATCTCCTGTTTCTACTGCTCGTTGAATGGGCGCAGCACCTCGCCATTTAGGTAATATAGAGCCATGAACGTTAATACAGCCTAAACGTGGTGCATCTAATATTATTTTAGGAAGTAATAAACCATAAGCAACAACAACCATTAAGTCAGCTTTATAGCTATATAAAGTTTGTTGATCATCATTTGTTTTAAAGTTTTTTGGCTGCTCTACAGGTATATTATTTTCAAGTGCTAAAAGCTTGGTTGCACAAGAAGTAAGCTTTTTTCCTCTACCCGCTGGTTTATCAGGTGGACAATAAACGGCAATCACATTGTGATCAGAGTTAAGTAGTGCAGCTAAATGTTTAGCTGCAAAATCAGGAGTTCCTGCGAAAATAATATTTAAAGGTTTTGACATGAATGAATTCTATAATTAATGGAAATATTAAAAGTCAGCTTTTGCTAAACGAGCTTCTTTTTCTAGTTTTGTTTGAATGCGTTTGCGTTTAAGTGGTGATAAATAATCAACAAACAACACACCGTTTAGATGGTCTAATTCATGTTGAATACAAATCGCCAAGAGCTCTTCACCCTCTAATTCAAATTCTTTACCATGAATATCAAGAGCTTTAACTGTTACTTTAGTATGTCTATCAACCTTTGCATAACATGTAGGAACTGACAAGCAACCTTCTTCATTTACCATAATTTCATCATTTTTTTTGATGATCTTAGGATTTATTAATACAAAAGATTCTTCTTTATCTTCTGACACATCGATAACGACAATGCGCTGATGGATATTTACTTGAGTAGCAGCTAAACCAACACCTTTCTCTGCATACATAGTTTCAAACATGTCGTCGACAATTTTTTTAATATCATCATTTACATCAGCAACTGGTGTTGCTTTAGTTCTTAGTCTTTCATCTGGAAATTTTAAAACGTCTAATATAGCCATAATTTTTCAAAAGGATTCGCGAAATTTCGCATAGAGTGTTATGTTTCAATTTTAGCCATTAAATATAATTAATCCTAGTGCTTTAGGTTAATTGGGATAAGAATAGGCGGATTAGTATGCTAAAAAGGATTACTTTAACAATATTTTGTATGATTTTGCCGTTGAGTGTTATAGCAGATGAACTTCAACTGGCGCAAAATGCACCAAAATCTTATGTAGTTAAAAAAGGCGATACCCTATGGGATATATCTGCCAAGTTTTTACAACAACCTTGGTTATGGCCAAAATTATGGCGTATTAACCCTGAAATTGAAAACCCACATTTAATTTACCCTGGTGAAGCATTAAACCTTGTTTTTGATGAACAAGGTCGTCCAATGTTAGTAAAAGGTAAACCTGCGCTTAAGTGGTCACCTAAAGTACGTTCATCATTAAAAGATCAAAATCCAATTGAAACTATTTCGCTGAATGTATTATCTCCATTTATAAAGTACGACACAGTTCTATCAGAAACAGAATTGGTTAGCAGTCCATATGTTTTGGGTAGTGATGATGGCTATAAATCTAGTGTTGATGGCGTAAAACTTTATGTAAACGGTGATTTGTCGATTGGTAAAGCTTATGCTGTTTATCAAAAAGCAGAAGCTATATTATCGCCAACAACGGAAGAGATAATTGGTTACCATGCTCGTTTGGTTGGTACAGGAAAAGCTATTCGCCAAGGTGATAAAGCTAATAAAAGCCCTGCTACTCTCTATGTAGAAGGAGCTCTGAGAGAGATTCGTTCTGGAGATATAGTAAAGCCTGTTAATGATGGGCAAATGCTACCTTCATTTTTTACCATGCAAGCAGCGAATGAATCTATAAATGGCAGTATTATAAAAGCTTCAAATGGAATGAGAGAATTTGGCAAGCTTGAAGTGGTTTTTATAGATCAAGGAGCTAGCCAAGGTCTTAAACAAGGCGATGTCTTGTCGGTTAACCGATTAAGCCCTGGTATTGTTGAAACTAATGAGGGCCCTGTATATACCAAAGATGCTTCTCGTTGGAATCGAATGGCAAATGATTCAGACTCAGATTATAAAATGCCTGAAGAGTCTATTGGTAATATGATGGTTTTTAAAGTATTTGAACAAGTCAGTATGGCATTAATTTTAAATTCGGAAAAACCTTTAAGGTTGCAAGATTCGGTGATGGCACCATAACTTAAAAAACACATAACTGTTTTAAGGAGAAAACAGATGCATCAAAAGGATATTGAAGCAACAATCGTAAAGAAATAGGCCAACCAAAACTAACTGATAATGTTCGATTTTGGTTGGCATTTAAATTTATTCCTCGTTTAGCTATTAAAAAAAAATTAGCCTTACTTAAACATTACTCATTAACTGAGCTATTTACTCATCCCCCAAATAAAAGTGCTACGCCTTTTACTGATAAACAATATCAAGCTGTTATTTCCCCTAATTGGCAGCGAATAGATGAAATTATTCAAAAAATAAGTGATATCGATGGAAAAATCATTCCATTTGATCACTGTGATTATCCTGAAAAATTGAAGGAGATATATGATCCACCTCTAGTACTTTTTGTTAAAGGGAATAGTCGTATTTTAAATCGAGGGCAAGTGGCAATTGTTGGAAGTAGAAATGCTAGTATTCATGGGAGAGAAACTGCATATCAATTTGGGAAAGAACTATCAGAGCAGGGAATCGTAGTTAATAGTGGTTTGGCTTTAGGTGTTGATGCTCATGCTCATAAAGGGGTTGTAGATAACAAAGGAGTAACTGTAGCTGTTATTGCGACAGGTTTAGATATTTGTTATCCCGCACGGCATAAAGAGTTAGCAAAAAGGATTTATGAAAACGGAGGGGCCATTGTCAGTGAGTTTATACCCAATACCCCTCCTAAAGCAGGGCACTTCCCCAAACGAAATCGTATTATCAGTGGCATGTCAGATGGTGTGCTTGTTATAGAAGCCGCAATTAAAAGTGGTTCGCTAATTACAGCGCGTTGTGCCTTAGAGCAAAACAGAGATGTATTTGCTGTGCCGGGTAATATTAACAATCCTCAAGTTAAAGGTTGCCATTGGTTAATTAAACAGGGAGCTAAATTAGTTGATGAACTTGCCGATATAATAGATGAAATGAGGTTCGATTCAAAAAATGGTCTAAACTTATACATAAAGAAGAGTATAAACAAAGAGAAAGAAAAAGAGTCAAAAAAAAGTTGTGATCAGGACTTGTTTAACGATCCATTGTTAGCTAGTGTGGGATATGAAATCACACCCGTAGATACGGTGGTTTCTCGGAGTAAACTACCCACAGATGTAGTGCTAACCCGATTAACAATGCTTGAGCTTAGAGGTCTGGTATCTGCGGTACCAGGGGGCTACCTTAAAAACTAATAGGGGCTAATTATGTTTGATATCTTGATGTACCTTTTTGAAAACTATATTCATAGTGAAGCCGAGGTAATGGTAGACCACGACATACTCACTGATGAATTAACCCGTGCTGGATTTCACCAAGATGAAATTTATAAAGCACTTGCTTGGTTAGAAAAATTAGCAGCTTTACAAGACACTGACAGCTATCCTTATTTCTCAAGAGAGGCCAGTCGTTCATTTCGTATTTATACGGATGAAGAAAAGCGATTATTTGATATAGAATGTCAGGGTTTTTTGATGTTTTTAGAACAAGTGAATGTGCTTGATTTTACTACACGTGAAATGGTGATAGATCGAGTAATGGAACTTGATACCCAATTTTTTACCATTGACGATTTAAAATGGGTTGTTTTAATGGTGCTTTTCAATGTGCCGGGTAAAGAGTCAGCTTATTCTCAAATGGAAGATTTAATTTTTGATGAACAAGAAGGGCCTCTCCATTAAATTTTTACTATGGTGAGAGTAATGCTCTTTATTGCAGAATAAATAACCTATTCTATCAAAGCGCTCTTATGGCATAATAAGCACATATTTTTAATATGTGCTTATTTTTGTATCATCTATGTCTAAATCTGACGATTCAATGTTTTCTCACCATGAACATGCTCTTGAAAAAGCGTATGAAATTTGCCCTGAATGCGGAAGTGAATTAACTATTAAGCATGGTAAATCTGGTACTTTTTACGGTTGTGCTTCTTATCCTACTTGTCAATATACTCGTCCAGTTGTTGAACACGAAAAAGTAGAAGACAAAATATTAGCAGGAAGCGAGTGCCCAAAATGTGGTCATGAACTTGCGGTAAAGCAAGGTCGTTTTGGAATGTTTATTGGTTGTAGTAATTATCCTGAATGTCATCATATTGAAGATACTAATCATCATGAAGATGCGGGCGTAAATTGCCCAAAATGTAAAAAAGGGGAATTAATAGAACGAACGAGTCGTTATGGTAAAACATTTTATTCCTGTGACCATTACCCAAAATGCAAATTTATTGTCAATCATGCACCCGTGTCAGGGAGCTGTCAGAAATGTGGTTTTGAACTGTTGTTGAAAAGAAATATGTCGGCAGGAGAAAAACTACAGTGTGCCCAAAAAAAATGTGGGCATTTTCAGGTAAAATAAAGACAATCGCTAAATTGCCTTATTTATTCTTACTATTGGTTCATCACATCTATTGAGAGACTTTAGCGAAATAGCTTTTTGCAAATTCGCTTAAATCAGGGAAAGACTCTTTGTTTAACAGGGTAGATAAATGTACTAACCGTTGAGCTAATTCAACTTCGGTGCTACCACTAAGATTAATATGTCCCATTTTTCTACCAACACGTTTTTCTTTGTCGTACCAATGCATAGAGACACTAGGTATTGTATAAATTTCGTTAGAAATGTCATCTTCACCTATAATATTTACCATCGCCGTAGGACGAATTAAATGCGTTCCACCCAATGGCAAGCCGCATATAGCACGTAAATGGTTTTCAAATTGACAAGTGTCTGCACCTTGTTGAGTCCAGTGTCCTGAATTATGCACACGAGGAGCTATTTCATTCACCAATAATTGTTCACCTACCTGGAAAAATTCAATCGCCAGAACGCCAACATAATTTAATTTCTCAGCCATTTTCTTAAAAACTTCAGCTGCATTTGCTTGAAGTTTTTCATTAATAGAGCTTGCTACTGAAACACTTAAAATGCCATTGGTATGATGGTTTTCAGTTAAAGGGTAAACAGCAATTTCACCAAGCGTATTTCTTGCACCAACTAATGATACTTCTCTATCAAAGGGGACCATTTGCTCTGCAATAATGCCTTGAGGAACAGAAGAGGTGGCATCAGCGATAAAATTAGCCATGTCTAACCAAGTTTTTTCTACTTGATCAGCTGACTTTAAACGCCATTGTCCTTTACCGTCATAGCCTTCTAATGCACTTTTAAAAATAATGGGTAATTCAAGTTGTTTAAGTGCTTGATCAAAATCGTTTTTATTTTCAATGATATAGTGTTTAGCGTTAGCGACATTGCATGATTCAAGTAATGATTTTTCTAGTCGACGATCACCACCAATTTTTATGGCATTACTGCTTGGGAATAATTTACCGCTGGCTTCACATTCTTCAAGAGTGTTGTGAGCAACGTGTTCAAATTCAGCAGTAATAACATCACATTGTTTAATACCATTTTTCAAATCGCCATAAATATGCTCTGGATCTACAGGGTGGACGACGTTATTTGTCCTAACATCAAATGCTTTAATGTCCATCCCTAAAGGAGCGCCAGCTAAATCCATCATTCGAGCTAATTGACCTGCACCTAAAACCAAAACTTTTTTCATTGTGATTACACTCTATTCTGAAGGGTTAGGGTTGCTTAAAATATTGTTGGTTTGTTCTTTTCTGAATGCTTCAATATTAGCCATAATTTCTTGGTTATGTGTGCCAATAATTTGAGCAGCTAATAATCCTGCATTTGCAGCACCTGCAGTGCCAATTGCTAATGTACCAACTGCGATACCTTTTGGCATTTGTACAATAGACAGTAGAGAATCTTGCCCACTTAATGCTTTAGATTGGACAGGAACGCCTAATACAGGGAGTGGGGTATAAGCTGCTGCCATCCCAGGTAGGTGAGCTGCGCCACCAGCACCGGCGATAATGACATTAATTCCTCGATCTTTAGCGGCTTCTGAATATTCTGCAAGTAAATGAGGAGTTCTGTGAGCAGAAACTACTTTCGTTTCATAAGGTACATTTAATAAATCAAGCATATCTGCTGCATGTTTCATTGTTGGCCAATCTGATTTAGATCCCATAATTATACCGACTTTCATAATACATCACCTTGTAAATAGCTGTCGAAAGTAGTGATTTTTATATCACTAAAAATAAGCCGCGCATTATACCTTCCTTTGCTTTAATACGGAAATATGTTGGCAGAAATTGTTTATTTTTACCCCGGTAACATTTGGGCTGATTAAGTTTTTAATACTCCAAGCGATTCTGTGTAGACAATATTTTATGTTTTTCATCAAAAGGCACATTTATTTAGCGAAAATATTATTAATTGTCGACACTATTAGACCAAAGGACTATATGTAAATTTAAAAGTTAACGTAAAATATTCATTAATCAAGTAAATAATAAACTGTGGTCAAAGTAACCATAAATTAAATTATGATGAGGAAGGGTTATGAGTAATATTTATAATCAAGGGTTGGATAAGGTTGAGGCGAATAGTCAGCCATTATCTCCAATAAATTTTTTAAACCGCACAGCTGATGTTTATCCTGACAAAGTAGCCATTGTTCATGGTGAGCAAAAAATTACTTACCGAGAGTATCGAAATAATGTTCGTCGACTTGCGTCATCATTAATTCAAAGAGGTGTAAAAACAGGTGATACAGTCAGTATAATCGCTGCTAACATTCCTGCATTTTTAGATGCCCATTACGGCGTGCCTTTAACTGGAGCCATACTTAATTCAATCAATATACGTTTAGATGCACAGGCTATTGCTTTTATTTTAGATCATGGTGAATGTGATGTTTTACTTACTGATACCGCATTTGCGCCAGTGGTAAAAAAAGCATTAGCACTTTGTTCCAGAAACCCTCTAGTGATAGATATTGATGATGATATCAATTGTGAAGAAGCTGAACGTATTGGCAGTATTGAATATAAAGAGTTATTAGCTGAAGGTGATAAAAGTTTTCAAGGCAGTCGTATAGATGATGAATGGCAAGGATTGGCACTAAATTATACATCTGGTACCACTGGTAACCCTAAAGGAGTGGTTTATTCACATCGTGGTGCTTATTTAAATGCTGTAGGAAATAACATGATTTGGCCATTAAATAATAAGTCAGTGTATTTATGGACCTTACCAATGTTTCATTGTAATGGTTGGTGTTTTCCTTGGACGATAGTTGCTATGGGTGGTACGCAAGTTTGTTTACGCCAAGTTGAAGTGAACGCTATTGTAAATAGTTTAATAGATCATAACGTCAGTCACTTTTGCGGTGCTCCAATTGTTTTAAATATGATATTAAATGCTGATGAAAAGTTACTTGATAAAGTTCCGCGTGGTATTAGCATTATGACCGCTGGCGCTCCGCCACCAGCCGCAGTAATTAAAGGTATGGAAAGTAGAGGATTTGATATTACTCAAGGTTATGGACTTACAGAAGTTTATGGACCATGTGTAGTTAGTGAATGGAAAGATGAATGGAATAATTGTAGTGATGATGAGCGTGCAGCTTTAAAAGCAAGACAAGGTGTGCGTTATCCTACCCAGGAAGATGTTGATGTTTTAGATCCTGAAACAATGGAGGTTGTTCCTGCTGATGCTGAAACTATTGGTGAAATAATGTTCCGTGGTAATACCACGATGAAAGGATATTTGAAAAATGATACAGCGACAGTGGAAGCCTTTAAAGATGGCTGGTTTCATTCTGGTGATTTGGCTGTTAAACATCCTGATGGTTTCATAGAAATACGTGATCGTTCAAAAGACATTATTATCTCAGGTGGTGAGAACATTTCTTCTGTAGAGGTTGAGAGTGTTTTGTATCAACACCCTGCAATTATGGAGGCTGCTGTTGTTGCTCGAAAAGATGAAAAGTGGGGAGAAACCCCCTGTGCTTTTGTTGGTTTAAAAGAAGGTCAACAAGCGAAAGAAGAAGACATTATTGATTTTTGCCGTGAGCATATGGCTAACTTCAAGGCACCGAAAACAATTGTTTTTAGTGAGTTACCCAAAACATCGACGGGTAAAATTCAAAAATTTATTTTACGAGAAAAAGTCAAAGAGTTATTTGTTGAGTAAACCTATAAGCGAGCAAAGACATCTTTGTTCGCTTTTCTTTAATAATAATCATTATGCAACCTAGATAAAAACTACGTATAATCACCTGTAATTTATTTCTATTTACGTTTTATTATGAAAACAGCAGTCGATGCTTTTTTACAAGGCGGCATTATTGCCTATCCTACAGAAGCTGTATTTGGTCTAGGTTGTGATCCTGATAATATAGAGGCGATAGAAAAATTACTCACTATTAAAAACCGACCAGCTGAAAAGGGGTTGATTTTATTGGCGGCTAATTATTCACAGTTACTGCCTTATATCGATGATCAAAAAATACCTCAAGATAAACGCTTTACCGTACTTTCAAGATGGCCTGATGGTATCACGCAAGTTGTACCTAAAAATAATAATTGTCACTCATTATTAACCGGAAAGTATAATTCTATTGCCGTGAGGATCACGAGTCAGCCGGATGTTGTCGCCTTATGTAATCAAGTTAACAAACCTATTGTTTCTACAAGTGCGAATTTATCAGGAGAAGAACCAGCTAAAAATTGGCGGTCTTTATCAAGTGAATTTACAGATCAAATAGATTTTATTATTAAAGGGCAAACCTTAGGGTATACTCAGCCATCAACTATTATTGATGCTTTAACCGGAGAGCAATTTCGCGCATGAGCCAAGTAAATTTTAATCAAGTTATCGAGTTTTTAAAGCAATTACAGGATAACATCTGTCAAGCACTTGAAGCGGCTGACGGTAGCGGTAAATTTGTTGAAGATAACTGGACTCGTAAAGAAGGTGGTGGTGGTAGAACTCGTGTATTAACCAATGGTACTGTCATTGAGCAAGGAGGTGTAAATTTTTCAGAAGTATCAGGTGATAAATTACCTCCTTCTGCAACTGCTCACAGGCCTGAACTAGCAGGAAGAACTTGGCGTGCTTGCGGTGTTTCTTTAGTGATTCATCCTAAAAACCCTTTTATACCAACTTCACATGCGAATGTACGTTTTTTTATTGCCGAAAAAGAAGGTGAAAAACCAGTATGGTGGTTTGGTGGTGGTTTTGATTTAACTCCATTTTATCCATTTAAAGAAGATGTTGTATATTGGCATCAAACAGCTAAAAATTTATGTCAGCCTTTTGGTGATAATGTTTACGATGAACACAAAAAATGGTGTGACGAATACTTTTATTTAAAACATCGTGATGAAACTCGTGGTGTTGGTGGTTTATTTTTTGATGATTTAAATCAATGGGATTTTGAAACCTGTTTAGATTATATCAAAGCCGTTGGCCAAGGTTTTGTTGATGCTTATGTGCCAATTATTAATAAACGTAAAAATACAGAATTTAATGACTCTCATCGTCAATTCCAACTCTATCGTCGTGGCCGATATGTTGAATTTAATTTGGTATTTGACCGCGGAACTTTGTTTGGCTTGCAATCAGGTGGCCGAACAGAATCAATATTAATGTCGATGCCGCCTTTGGCACGGTGGGAGTATAATTACGAACCTGAGCAAGACTCAGCAGAGGCATTGTTAGCTGAATTCTTAGTCCCTAGAAACTGGCTGGTAGAATAGAAAATGGAAAAAAATAAATACGGTCATTTAGAACGATTTGTTCCAGCCATTAAAAATAGCTTACTTGGTTTAAAAGCCGCTTATAAATATGAAATGGCATTTCGTCAATATGTATGGCTAAGTGCGGTATTAATTCCTGTAGCAGGCTATATTGCAATTAGTGTTGCAGAATTTGCTGTTTTAATATCGGGGTTGTTTTTAATATTAGTTGCCGAATTGCTTAATACTGGTATTGAAGCTGCGATTGATAGAATAGGTTTAGAGCACCATGAGCTAAGTGGAAGGGCGAAAGATTTAGGATCTGCTGCGGTATTTATTGCTATTTGTTATTTTGTTTTAGTGTGGGTTTATAAAGTTTTTACTTTGCTGTGAATATCTCTAATAATTCCCATTAAACATCCCAACATTTATTAAGGTGATATATATCACCAATATTCTTAATTTCTTTTCGCTTCCTAGAATAACTTATCTAATTTTAATGATATTAATCATCAAGTTTGTCCTAGGTCAACTTTTTTAAAGTAAACACTCTATACAATCGCCGCAATTAAAAACCTTACATATTTTATGGATATAATAAAGATGAAAAATATATTAACTTTAGCTGTATTATCAGCACTTTCTCTTTCTACAGTTGCAAGTAATTATAAGTCTGGCGATATAGTTGTACGTGGTGGCCTTACTCATATTGATCCAAGTAGCAATGATACAGGCGTATATGTTGAAGCTTTAGGAGGAAATACGCCTTTATCTGTTTCTGTTGATGATAATACGCAACTAGGGCTAAATTTTGTTTATTTTTATGATGCAAATTGGGCTGTAGAGCTTTTGGCTGCAACGCCATACACTCACACTATAACTATTAATGATCCACAAGGGGTTTCTGAAGGTATTTTTGGTGCGAATGTTGATGGTGTTACATTAGGAGAGACTAAACATTTACCCCCAACAATTAGCGCTTTATATTACTTTGATACTCGATCAAATTTTAACCCCTATGTTGGTCTGGGTATTAATTATACAATTTTCTTTGATGAAAAATTTAAATCTGTACCTAAATCACTTGGTTTTAATGATTTAGAGTTAGAAGGTTCATTTGGCTTTTCAGCACAAATAGGGATTGATTATCAATTACCTAATAACTGGCATGTAAATATGTCTGTTCGTTACATCGATATTGATACGACAGCAAATTTTAAAATTGGCGATACAATAGAAGGTTCGGCAGAGATTGATGTAGACCCAATGGTTTACTCTATGATGTTAGGTTATAAGTTTTAAGTAAAAATTTATATAACTCATAATGAAATAGCAGGGTTTACTTAACGATAAAGCCTGCTTTTATGTATGCTTCTTATCAACATTGTTATACCCTTCTTCTATTCATTTATTAGTTATTAAATTGTTATGGATCAATATCGCGTTTTTGGCAATCCCATTAAACAATCTCGGTCACCTTTTATACATCAACATTTTGCACAACAAACTGAAGAGAAAATAAATTATCAAAGTGAATTTGTTGCACTTGGTGAATTTGATCGTGCAGTTCACCAGCTTATAAAAATAGGTGGAAAAGGTGCAAATGTGACTGCTCCATTTAAAGAAGAGGCAATGGCAATTTGCGATCACCTTACTGATAGAGCTCAACTTGCTGGCGCTGTAAATACCTTATCATTTATAGACGGTAAAATTTGGGGAGATACCACAGATGGTGATGGACTTGTAAATGACTTGTTAGCGAATGAAATTGAGCTGATGGGTAAAAAAATTCTATTATTAGGAGCAGGAGGTGCAGCCAAAGGAGTTGTTCTTCCATTATTAGAACAAAAACCTAATAAACTTGTGATCGCGAATAGAACAGTTTCAAAAGCCCAAAAAATTG
>JAGSHH010000091.1 GCA_023954655.1 Colwelliaceae bacterium | reverse complement strand
TGTCCTGCTCTATTGTTTAGCCGTTGGGCAATAACTGCTTTGTCACCATAAAGAAAAATACCACTTAATAATGTATCTAAAGTTTGAAATCTATGTCTTTGTTCTTTTTTTAAACCGGAATAAGCAAGAATAAAATTTGTATTCTGATATTGCTCTTTACTGAGGAATAACAACATACGAGATATCCATTCTTGACGAATACCATCATTAATAGCTTGACCATCTGCCATCATTTTTTTAGCTTCATCGCTATGAAAATCATCAGCATCAAGGAAAGTGTAATTAAGCTCTTGAGCAAGAGATTGACCTATAGTGGACTTTCCTGTGCCACTAACACCCATCACTAAAATTAATCTAGTTGGCATATTTCACTCTCATTCTGAGCAATGGTTACATCAATATAATAAGTTTTTCCTTCGATAATATCGCTGATGATATTAGATGTTGAAAGTTTGCCATTAATAGATATCTTAGTCTGTTTTACTTGATCGTCACGCTGATAATTGACGTGAAAATTAGCACCCAAATAGAGTCGTTTAATTGTCAGTGATGGCCAATGTGACGGTAGCTTCGGGGAAATAACCAAATTTCCAGCTTCACCTTTTAATCCACAAAGTTCTTCTATAATACAACGGTAATACCAAGCGACAGTACCGGTATTAAACAATTGACTTGAACGTCCTGCTACGTCAGGTAATTGAAAGTATGCGCCTCGATAATAGTTAGGTATAAATGTTGGTAATTGCTGGCGCTTTAAAATATCCTCTTGATTTGGCAACATCTTAATTAATACTTCAAAAGCTCTATCATGTTGATCATTTTGAAAGAGACTATAAGCGTAAAAAGCTGCTGCATGATTATATACAGAGCCATTCTCTGAAACGCCCGGAAATTTTTGAGTGAGTCGACCAATATTTTCATTCATTTTTGTATAACTTGGGCCAAGCATCATCACACCAAATGGTGTTGAAAGGTTCTGTTCAATGGCCTTAAACATTTTTTGTTGTTGCTTAGTGTCAGCGGCACCACTTAGCATTGACCAAGTCTGAGGATTTAAATATATTTTACCTTCATCATCATTTTCTACACCAAATGGAATTCCATCATCATTTATCCCTCTGGCATACCATTGTCCATCCCAAAAATGTTTATTCATTGCTGAATTCAGCGCTTCAATAGCCGCTAAATACTCGGGAATTTTCTCTGGGTTGATTTGATATTTTTGACAAATATTACACCATACTTTTAGAGAGTAAGCCGTTGCAACCGTTAACCATGCTGAAACACCTTTCCCTTTATATCCCACCATGTTCATTGGATCGCACCAATCACCTTGTTCGATATAACTTAATCCCAATTCATTCCGAGCATCCAATAAATAGTCAAGGGTTAGGTTAATGTGGTGGAAGAGGGGCAGACAATGCTCTGAATCAGCAAAAGGAATGGAAGCTTCTAAAATATTATTATCATTTGTTTCATTTAAATAACATTCTAAGCATAGAGTTAGCCAAATTCCGTGATCGCTATGCGGCACTAAATTGATGTATTTTAGTTGTGCTTCTTCATGCAATAAAATTCCATCGGGCATAGCTCCCGAACTGGATTGTTGGGACAGTGCTGTCAAAAGCGCTTGTTTTGTTTTTTCTGGTGCAATGTAGGCCATTCCCATTGCATCTTGTAAGTAATTTCTAGTTTGAGGATCTGTAGATAAACGATTTACATCGCCATGGTAAAATACTTGTCTAGGTAACCAATGATTCACAAATTCATTGAAGGCTTTATCTGGAGATTTAATACTAATATTCCCATCTCCTTGTGCGATATAATTTTGATAAGCTAAACGAGCTGTGTTGAAGCTATGTTGCTGATTAAAATACTTTTCTTTTATCTGTGATATTTCTTTTTTGTTCTTAGCTGGACCAAACAAAAATTGATGTTTTATTTGTTCTTGGCACGCTAATTTGTGTTCAAATTGCAAGCTAGCAACTGGTGTTTGAAATAGTGCTTGTTCTTTAGGAATCTGTGAAAATTGCAAAGCATCAGGATTATGTAAACCTCCTTCACCTTCAAATACCGTTTGATTGGCGCACCAACTCACGGGTTTATGTTTTGAAAGTAAAAATGTTTTATCTTTAAGGTTCTGATTTTTGAAATAGTCTTCAACCTTTTGATAAGGTGTGATACTGCTGGCAACGATGCCGTTCAAGTTGTGATCAAAATCTGCAGATTGGTTCATCCACGACATATAACCAACAGAGAAATAGGGATAAATAGCAATGTTTCTCGTCTTGCTACTATGGCTAATCACGCTTAGTTCCCACATTTCAATCGTATCATTTTCAGGTAAAGATAAACTTAATTGAATTTCTAATTCTAAATGATTAATGCGCCATAAAAGGCTGTCTTTACCCACTGAAAAATTGAAAGAATCAAGCTTAGCTCTAACAGGCTCATAAGGAATTGAAAATAACTCTCCAGAATCTAAACATTTAATATAAAAAAAACGACCACTGTGATGAGCAAAATAACTTTGCTCTGGTTGCATAAATGTTTTTGCTTCCATATTGAGTGCATGCGAGTATTTACTAGGTTCAGGTTGCATGAACTGTGCGACAGCATAGCCACGACAGTTCATGTGTATCATCATGTTTTTATTCCATAAAAAACCACTCGCTTGTGACATTTTTATTGGGTTGTAGATATCAACTCGTTGGTTGATAAAATCATGTTGAAACATTATTAAACCTTATTCGCTTAAATTTGGTGATAATTTACGTTTGGCTAAATCGTCTTGAATGTCTATTACTGCCTGATCAGACAGTGAATAAAATCTTACGACAAAAACTGATAGGGCAGCAAAACTTGCTGGAATTAAAGTCATTAACAAAACTATACCTGTTTGAGAATCATTACTTTGAACCTGATTCGCAATATAGCCCATTGATGCTAATAACCAGCCGATCATTGCACCTGCAATTGCTCCTCCTAATTTTTGAGCAAATGCGGCGGCAGAAAAAACCATAGCGGTTGCACGTCGGCCATGCTTCCATTCAGAGAAGTCTGCAGTATCTGCATACATAGAAAATACCAATGGAGATTTTGGACCTAACGTAAAACCAATCGCAATTTGTAATATGTACATCAGCATTATTTGGTCTTTAGGAACAAAGTAAAACGCCACAGACAAAATGGTGACAACTGACATTAGAATCATTAATAAGCGTCGTTTATCAATAAACTTGGTCATCAATGGTGTTGAAGCAGCACCTACCGCTAATGCAATCATATAAGCAAACGAAAAGCTGCCAATAAGGTCTTCGCGTTCAACGAAGTACTTAAAATAAAAAGTCCCTGTACTACCTCTTAAGGAGATTGTCATCATAATGATCAGGGCAAGACTAAACAAAATAACCCAAGGTTTATTTTGGGTTAAATCTTTGATGTCTTGTAAAATAGGTGTTTTTTGTTCTTTAGGTGGAGATATACGCTCTTTAGTGCTTAAAAAAGTGATTAAGAATAATAATGCTGCAACACAGCCATATAAACCCATAGTGAGTTGCCAACCAAAAGCCTCATCTCCTTGGCCAAAATAAGTGACTAACTTAGGCGTTAAATAGGCAACTAAACTTCCCCCAGAAAATGCACCGATAAAACGGAAACTGGTTAATGTTGTTCTATCTTGACTATTGCCAGTCACTACACCTAGTAATGCACCATAGGGTACATTGATGAAAGTGTAGGCTAGCATCATGAAAATATATGTCGCATAAGCCCAAATTAATTTTCCACTATCATCAAGATCAGGCACGGTAAAAGTTAATACACCAGCTGCAGCTATTGGTAATATCCCCCATAAAAGATAAGGTCTGAATTTACCAAACTTAGTTTGAGTACGATCGGCTAATGCTCCCATTAATGGGTCAGAAAAAGCATCGATTAATCGGGTAACTAACATCATTGTACCTACCGCGGCAGGATGAAGCCCAAATACATCGGTATAAAATATAAAAAGGAAAACATCGAAAACACGCCAGTAAAAATTTGATGCTACATCACCACAAGCGTAACCAACTTTTTCTTTTAGGGATAAGTTGTTCATAAACTTTAGACCTTATTAATTTGTTTGTTTATTAGTCCTGTTATTAAAATATATCAAAATGAAAGCGCTTACAAATATTTATTGAGATATGTCACATTTTAATAAATATTAGCAGGCTCTTTAAAAAACCAATATTTAAGTAAATAAATTTTATTCTTAAAATACAAGTAATTATAAAAATAACCATAATAATTATAAAATAATGATTGACGATAATATGAACATAAACTAATTTAATGTAAGCGCTTACAGGATGTTTAAGGTTTTTTTCCCTTACACACGGTAAAAAATTTTCCATCGCCCTGTAAGCGCTTACACTAATTAAATTATTAAAGCTAAAAAAATAATATGTAAAGTATCGAGGGGAAAATAATGAAAACCTTTAAGAAATCTCAAATAGCTACCAGCTTATCGGTAGTTTTAGGAATGGGGGCTTTAAGTTTAGCTACTGCTCCTGTTGTACATGCTGCAGAAAATGCAGAACAAGAAATTGAAGTTATAGAAGTCACTGGTATTCGTGGTTCTTCTAAAGCAAGTATCAACGGAAAACGCTTTGCTGATTCACAAGTAGATGGTATTGCAGCAGAAGACATTGGTAAATTACCTGATGTAACTATCACTGATTCACTCCAACGTATCTCAGGTGTTCAAGTAGAGCGTGTTGCTGGTGAAGGTGGACCGGTTCAAATTCGTGGTTTACCTCAAGTAGATACAACAATGAATGGTGAGTCATTCTTATCTGCAACTACAATAGATACTTCTGCAGCAGATTTAGGTGATTTACCTGCACAATTATTTGGTGGTGTTGATGTTTATAAATCAGCAACAGCGGGTAACGTAGCGCAAGGTATTGCTGGTTCAATAGATTTAAAAACTCGTCGTCCATTTGATATGGATGAAGGTTGGACATTTGCTGGTGGTATTGAAGCTACTCGCGGTTCAATCACTGAAGAAACAGATCCAACATTACATGGATTAGCAAGCTACAACGATGGCAGCATCGGTGTTTTACTTTCTGTAGTAACACAAGAAGCGACTTTAGCAACAGATTATAACGGACATAACGATACCTCGGAAAATGGTGGTATTGGCTGGACACAAAATAACCATGCTTGGGGTGAGCCAAGTGAAGGTGGCGATGTTTATACTATCGTACCTCATGGTTTTACTGCTTTTAATAAAACTGAAGAACGTGAGCGTGATGCATTACAGCTTTCAGTTCAAGCCGATTTAGGTGAAGGTTTTATCTTAACAGGTGATTATTTCTATACTCATCAAGATCGTTTTAACAACCGTTCTGGTTTTAACCATAATAACCGTTGGCAGAACTATAATGAGTATGCATTTGCTACTAATTATACTGGTGACACATTCACAGACGGTAATGGCAACCCTTGGAAGGGTGCTGATGCATACAAAATGAATCCTTACCGTATGCAAACGTTCACTCAAGTAAACGTGAATGAAGAAAAATCTCAAAACTTTAATCTACAATTAGATTACGATAATGGTGGCGCTTTAACTGGACAAGTTCGTGCAACACATGCACGTGCTACAGCGAAAATGCGTCATGCATATGGTGAAGGTGATTTATTAAGTATTGATGAAGGCTCTCGTGTTTTAGGCCCAGGTGGTTTTAACCCATCTCAATACTGTACAAATGGTGAAGAAATCATTGGTTCAGAAGGTGGTTGTAATGCTCAATATTCTACTGGTATTACAGATCCTAACTTCCAACTAACTTATGACGCTCGCGGTGAACATCCTGCATTTGGTGGTTTTGGTCAGCAAGTTATGGGTGGCAAAGGCATGATGTCAGTTGCTGACTACATGGCTGATCTTGATTCATACCATATTGGTGCTTTCTCTTCTGAAGGTAATACTGATGATACAGGTGAATTATCTACATTTAGCACTAAGTGGAATTATGCACTAGATGATCATGATTGGATCACAAGTGTTGATTTTGGTGTTCGTTTTAGTCAACGTAAAGTTGATCATGACCAATTTACCTATACGTCTACCTTCGGTAATGGCTGTGATATTGCGCAGTGGAAAGCGGTAGATCAACAATACGGTGCAGACTGTGAAGGTCAAGCCGGCACTGGTGAATATGTTACTGACGATGAAGGTAATGATGTATGGACACCTTATACCTTATTAGGTCCAACAGCACTTGATCAACATACTTCGGTTAAATGGCAAACAGACTTTGGTGGTGTTACTGGTATACCAGGTATTTGGGTAATTGATCCAAATAACTTCCGTGACCCTAAAAAGTGGCATAAAGATACATTTGGTAACGTTCAACGTACTGAAAATGGTGGTGCTACATATGATGTTGGCTTAGATGAAACATCCTACTTCACACAAGTTAATTTTGAATATGAAAAATTAAGCGGTAACGTAGGCCTTAAAATTATTCAAACCGACTTATTTGTTAAACAGAACCTTGTAGGTCCTAACTTACCTCACTCAGGTTTAGGTCCAGATATTGGTGATGTGGTAACAGAGCGCAGCTACACTGATGAATTATTGTCAATGAACTTAGCTTACCAAGCAACTGACGATGTAGTTTTACGTGCAGCATATTCAGAAAACATGCAAGCATTAAACTTATCTCAATGGGGCGCTGGTAAAACGGTTGGTTCAGTCTTTAATAATGACTGTAACTGTATGCGTGTTCAAAATGGTTCATTAAATGGTAACCCTGAACTAGACCCATGGCGTTCAGATAACTACTCTCTTTCTGCGGAGTGGTATGCTGGTGATGCATCGATGTTCTTTATCTCAACTTATGGTATCGACATTGAAAGCTTTACTGAATCTGCGACTTTACTTATCGATGAGCCTGATTCAGATGGTGTTCGCCGTGGTCCACATCCTTTCAGTGCTAATGTACAAGGTGTAGGTGGTGAAGTTTCAGGTTACGAATTAGGTGGTAAAGTAGCCTTTAGTGATTTCTTAGGTGAAGATAGTATTTTGGCTAATATGGGTATGGACATGAACTACACATATGCTGATAGCTCTCAAGAAGCTAAAGACATCAACGGTAAAGATTTACCATTTGGTGGAATGTCAGAAGATACATACAACGCAGTTGTTTGGTATGAAGATGATACATTCTCAGCACGTTTAGCGTATAACTCTCGTAGCCCACGTTTAATGAGCGCAGGTAACGGAAATACTGGTAACCAAGCGTTATATCAAGATGATTATTCACAACTTGATTTTAATGCAACGTATAACTTCAGTGAAACAGTTAGCTTCTATGTTAACGGTTCTAACATTACTGAAGAATTCCAACAAACATATATTGAATTTGCTAAGCAAAAAGCTTTCCAAAACATATATGAAGCACGTTGGACTGTTGGTGCTCGCGTAAGCTTCTAATTTATTAGAAAACACAACAGTACAAAATTAAAATGCCGCATTAATTGCGGCATTTTTTATGCCAAAGGTTTAAGTTAATTTATGCTCAATCTTATGAATTACACTCATGAATGTAAAAATATAAGGAGTTTGTTTCGTTACTGTACCTATAAATACTAAGCATTCAGCTAAATGTCAGAAAAATGTGAGCTATTTGTTAGGTTTATAACAAGTCTTTATTGTCATTTATATTCATTCTATTGCTAAATCACAACAGAGGAAATAGCAATGGAACGACGTAACTTTATAAAATCGGTAGGGGCAATTTCAGCATTAAGTCTTTCACCTACCGCATTTACAAAAGTGGTGGATTTAAGCAAAAAAGGTAAGATACTTATTCTTGGCGGAACCAAATTTATTGGCCCTGTTATTGTGGAAAAATTGATTGAAGCAGGTTATGAAGTTACCTTATTTAATCGTGGTTTAACTAACCCGAATTTATTTCCAAATATAGAAAAATTGAGAGGGGATAGATATCCAGAAAACGGTAAAGGACTTACCGCGTTAAAGAGTTCGAGAAAATGGGACGTAATTATTGATACATGGGCAGAAAATCCTTTGTGCGTTAAAGATACACTTTCATTACTTCAGAACAGATGTAAGCAGTATATATATACGTCGAGTATGGCTGTTTACCCTGAACAGTTACTAAGTACACAGTCAGGTATTACAGAAAAAGCAAAATTGCCTATTGATAACAATCCCACTAACTACAAAGATTCATTAAACTATGGTGTAAACAAACGTATAGCTGACAAATTGGTGAACCAATCGTCTAAAGGTTGTGTACTTCGACCACATTCCATTTGTGGAGTTGCCTTAGATAATATTTCAGATAACCAAAGATATTGGCCAGTTCGCCTACAAAGGGGCGGAGAAATAGCAGCTCCTGGTGACGGCGGAGATACAACCCAATATATCGATGTAAAAGATCTCGCTTCTTTTATCTTAACTTGTATCGAAAATCGGTATATCGGAACTTACAATACGTTTACTACCGAACGTTTTGACGCTTATTTATATGGCTTAAAGTCGTTAAGCACAAATCGTAGTGAGCTTTCATGGCTTTCTCATGAGTATTTGTACAAAAACAATATACGCCATTATGTGGATATGCCGATGTGGGCAGCAAGACAAGTTGTCAAAGGTACATTTACCATTTCTAGTGAAAAGGCAATTCAAGCAGGGTTAACATTTAGACCATTATCACATACCTTTTCAGACGTGCTTGCAGGCTTTTATCAGCATGAATCGAATAGTTATGAATTTGGTTTTGGGGAATCAAAGTCAGGCTTGAGCCGTCAAAGAGAGCAGCATTTGCTTATGCATTATCAAAGGTAAGAATTTACGTTCACTTTTATACAGTGTAGGTATAAGATTAAAGGCTAATAATTCTAGCTAAAGTCATATTTTCACACATGTATTTCATTGATCAGATTGCTTTTCATACCAATGAAAACTATCTACAGCTTGAAGACAAAAAAATATCACTCGATAAACAAACGAGTGATATTTTGCTACTGCTTATTGAAACAAAAGGTCCTGTAAGTAAGGCAACGTTAATCACTCATATTTGGCAAGATCGATATGTGTCAGATGCGGCAATAACAAGTGCTATTCGAAGGGTACGAAAAGCACTTGCTGAATTAGATGAAGCACAAGAATATATCAAAACAATATCAAAAGTGGGTTATCAAATTAATGTTATTGTTAAGAATGAAGGCGAGGTAAAAACCGAAGTAGTGTCAGGTTATTTTGATCATAACCGTTTTAAAGTTATAGGTATATTGCTGATTATTCTTTCCTGTATTTTGTACTGGAAGTTCAGCGTTGAATCTTCAATAGAAACACCGACAAGTTATCGACAAGCGATACACTTATTAGCACAGAAAAATGAAGAATCTTTACCTCAAGCAATTCAACTACTAGAAAAATCAATACAAGAAGTCCCGGAATTTGTTGCCGCTTACCATACATTATCGCAATTATATGCTTATAAAATGAGCAGGCATTTAGGACTTAGCGATCAGCAAATAATCCTTAAAGCGACTGAGTACATTCAAAAGTCGACAGAATTAGCACCGGAACACCCTGATACATTATTATCAAAAGCGATGTTAGATTACTTTTATTTACGAAACCGCGAGGGAGTAAAACAATATCACCAGCAGGTTACGCAAGGATTAACCTGTGATCATAAATGTAACTTTTTTCTCGCGTATTCATTGCCGATATTTAACCAGCCTGAGTTAGCCATTCAATATGCGGAACATGCTTATCAAACACAACCGAATCATGCGACCTATTTATGGGAAAGAGCATGGAGCCAATTCATGGCAGGAAATTTTGAGCAAACACTCACTAGAATTGAAGAAGCTGAAAAGTTTTTAGGCAGAACAAGTTTCTTATTCCGCGCCATGCTTGCCCAAGCACAAAATCAACCGAAGAAAGCGATCACCAACTGGCTGAGTTATTATCAATCTATAGGGAAAATAACCGAAAGTGAAGCGATAAAATTAAAAAGTCGTATTAAGGAAATTGGTTATGCTGATGTTTCAAATCAATTACTCGACATGCTTCCAGAAATCGTGATTGACCAAGAAGTTGAGTTGTTATTATTAGCAGGTAAAAAAGAACAAGCGCTAAATAAAGCATTGGCGACGGATAACCTACAAGCACAAACCTATCTTATTGCTATGCATGTTAGCCCTGTATTTACGGTTAGCTTTACTCAGGAAGAACTTGAAGTACTTCGTGATCATATTTGGTGAGCAAATAAAAAAGCCCCATAAAAGGGGCTTAATTTAAATAAGAAAATTATCTTAAACGTTTTTAGGTTTAGAGCCTTTCAAGCCGTAATGAACAATAAAAACGTAACATACTATTGGTAAAAGAAATGATAACTGTAAACCAATGGTATCTGCTAAAAGGCCTTGAATATAAGGAATTATAGCACCACCAACAATCGCTAAACACAAAATACCTGACCCCTGGCTGGTATGCTGTTTAAGTCCGTTTATTGCCAGGGTAAAAATTGTAGGGAACATGATTGAGTTGAATAATCCAATCGCTAATACAGCCCACATTGCAATAGCACCAGACGAGAATATAGTGATAAGTAAAAGAACGATTGAAGCAGTTGCGTTAAAGGCTAACACTTTACCACCTTCAATTTTTTGCATAACAGCAGCACCAATAAAGCGACCAACCATAGCACCACCCCAATAGTAAGCAATATACTTTGCCGCTTCAGACTCTTCCATTGCAGCGATAGTCGGTTCTGCAAATAAATTGACAAGAAAGCTACCAATCGCAACTTCAGCACCCACGTAAACAAAAATTCCAATAGCGCCTAATACTAGGTGACTATATTGCCATGCACTGCCTGAAATATTGACCGTTTCCGGTTCTTGTTGTTCAACGGTTGGTAGTTTTAGATATGCGAAAATAGCGGCTAAAAGTAATAACATTCCAGCTAAGAACAAATAAGGCATTTGCACTGATTCAGCTTGTTGTGCTTTTGTTAGCACTTCTGTAGCTTCATTCAGAATCAACAAAGCGCCAAAAAATGGAGCAATTGTTGTACCTAACGAATTAAACGCCTGAGTTAATGTTAATCGTGAAGGGGCTGTTTCGGATTTGCCTAATATACTGACATAAGGATTTGCCGATACTTGCAAAATGGTAATACCGCTGGCTAGTATGAATAAAGCAAATAAAAATACAGGATAACTTTGCATTGAGGCAGCAGGATAGAAAGTCATACAACCTGCCGCTGCAATGACTAAACCAAGTACTATACCTTTTTGATAACCTAGTTTTTTAACCAATGCTCCTGCAGGTAATGAAACAATAAAATACGCACCAAAAAAGCAAAACTGAACAAGCATTGCTTGGCTATATGATAAATCGAAAATTCCTTTCAAATGAGGGATTAAAATATCATTCAAGCAGGTAATAAATCCCCACATGAAAAACAAAGATGTGAGTGATGTTAAAGCGAAAGTATAGTTACCATCGTTACTTTGATTATTATTTTCTTGCGCTACGCCAGCGATACTTGCTGCCATAATTTCTCCTAATTTATTTAACTTCTTGATTGTTTAATTATTATTCTATTAAGAACATTTTCTGTGATCAGAATATAGACTATCTGATTATTAATTAGCTGTTGATCTTTTATTTAATACAATCTAATATTAGAAAATGTAAGCGCTTTCATTTATACCACGTTGAAATAAAAGTGCAATAACTTACATACGTATGTAAGTTCAAATTTTGTAAATACTTATATTTAAACTGTTGATTAGGATATTTGAGATATTATGGCTTTTTCTCTACCAAAAGATTCACCGATGCGTTCATCATCATTCTTATACGGAGTGGCAACTGCTTCATTCCAAATTGAAGGAGGGGTGGAGCAAAGGTTACCTTGTATTTGGGATACTTTTTGTGCAACAGAAGGAAAAATTGAAGACGGTTCAAATGGAGATATCGCTTGTGATCATATTAACCGTTGGCAAGATGATGTTGAACTAATTAATTCTTTTGGCGTTGATGCTTATCGTTTATCTATTTCTTGGCCTCGTGTAATGAAACGAGATGGAAGCGTTAATGAGCAAGGAATGAGTTTTTATATAAATTTACTGGATGCATTAAATGCTAAAGGCATTAAACCGTTTGTGACGTTATATCACTGGGATTTACCACAACACCTTGAAGATAATGGTGGTTGGCTAAATAGAGAAACAGCTTATAAATTCCAAGAGTATACTACTCTTGTCGTTAAAGCTTTTGGAACACGTGTGCATGCTTATGCAACATTAAATGAACCTTTTTGTAGCGCATATTTAGGATATGAAGCAGGTACTCATGCCCCAGGTTTAGTAGGAAAAGAATACGGAAAAAAAGCCGCTCACCATTTACTTCTGGCACATGGTTTAGCAATGCAGGTACTAAATGAGTTAAGCCCTGATACCCTTAATGGTATAGTACTCAATTTTACTCCTGGCTATTCAATGTCAAACTCTTTAGAAGATCAAGAGGCGACTAAAAAGGCTAATGAGTATTTTAATTATTGGTATTCAAAACCGATTTTTGATGGTGAGTATCCTGCAATAATTAATGAATTACCTGAAAATCATCGACCAGAAATTCTTGAAAATGACATGGAAGTCATATCTCAACCAATGGACTTTTTA
>JAGSHH010000033.1 GCA_023954655.1 Colwelliaceae bacterium | reverse complement strand
TAAATACGAGAGTCTTCTTCTCGTACTTTTGCAGAAAGGTTCACGGGGTTAATTGCATCACTTACCGCGACGGTATAACGGTTAACGTCATCATGACCAAATAACGTATACGCAGGCGCGTTACGCGTTAGTTTTGAGTCTAGTGTTTTATTACTCCAATCAGCATGTACTTCATAATCATTATCAAATGCTGGCGTCCATATACCGGCAATATCAATAGAAGCATGGTTCCATTTCACGTTAAACAGAGGAGGGTGTGCTTTTACTTTACTGTCCATTTTTATAGTTGCGGTATAAACTCCATCGCTGTTTTTGATATCTGTTACCTTGAAGGTAAACTCGCTTTTATTAGCTTCAATTTGCATTGCTTGTTTAGCGAATTTGAAATCAATGACGTTTTGTTCTGCATATAAGTTCATTGATGATATTAAAAATATGAATAAAGTTAGTGGTTTAAGTTTATACAATTTGACTATACCTTTTAATTTTGTTTTTAAAACTATTACCTTTACGACTAAAACATTACTCGATAGCAAAGGTAATCTAAGCCTTTAATTATTTGGTGAGTTTTTTATCTTTTTGAATCGTTCATTTTTTAGATAATATTGTGAACCTGCTAAGTCAGGATACTTTGCTCTTAGAAGGTCAAATTCAGGATTAATAGCGGTAGCTCCCCAAATACCTAACATCAGTTTTAATGACTCTTCACGTTCAGGGTATTGTCCTTTATCGTCAGTGTCTTTAATCCACTTAGTCAAGATATCTCTATGCTCAATTAATGCAGTAGAAAAAGCTGGATCCTTAGCAAGGTTAAAGATTTCATATGGATCATTTTCTAAATCATATAACTCTTCAGGCTCTCGCGTAGGAAGGAAGTGCTTAGCTTGAATTTCATTGAGTTTACCATCAGTAAAAAGTTTGCGAGTAACGTTAGTTAATTCCCACTCATCGCGATAACTTGGCTGCATACCTGAACGTTCAGGGAAGAAGTTACGAATATACTTAAAGCGCTGAGATCTAACTGAACGGATCCTATCAATAGTAAAGTCACAACGATCTCGTGCAGAAATAACATAGTCTTTGGCTTTGTACATACCGCTGAATAGGTTTTTTCCTTCAAAGTAATCAGGGATATCAATTCCTGCGACTGCTAAGGAGGTAGCACTAATATCAAGACCACTAATCAGTTCGTCTCTATTACCAGGAGTAACGACTTGAGGATTACCTTTCCAATAAGCGATGAAAGGGACTTTTATACCTCCTTCATATAAAAACTGTTTATGACGTAGAAACCTCGTGCCATGATCAGCAAAGAAAAATACTAGTGTATTTTCGAGTTCACCATCATCTTTTAGACGCTGAATAATATCGCCAACTTCTCTATCGGTAATTTGTAGTGACTCAAGGTAACGTCCCCATTGTTCAACAACAACAGGGTCATTAGGATAGTATGGAGGTAAAGTTATTTTTGAGCGGTCGATAGGGAGTTTAACTTTGTCTTCAAATTTACTGCTGAAAATATGTTTACCGCCTTTTAATTGGATTTGACCAAAGAAAGGTTGTTTTTTATTTTTGCGAGCATTCCAATCAATCGGTACACCTGATTTTCCATAAAGGGGATGTACTAAATAATCGCCGTCATATAAGTCTTTACGATCATATGAGAAATTGTAATCATCTTTCCCACTGTTAAACGTAAAATACCCCGCTTTTTTAAAGAGCTCGGGAACTGTTTTAATATGTTCAGGTAAATAAAATTCTGATTCTTTGGTCCTAGCGCTATGGTGATTATGTACCCCTAATGTGGTCTGCATCATTCCTGTCATTATGGCAGAACGTAGTGCGGAACAAACAGGAGCGGGCATAATGGTATTGGTGAATTTTGTTCCTTTGTTTGCCAGAGCATCTAGGTTTGGTGTGTGAACTAATTTTTCCCCATCATTGCCAAGGTTGGGGGAAATGTCTTCAACAAAGAGCCATAAAATATTTGGTTTTTTGTCGTGGGTTAACGAATTAGCCAACAAAGTAGGAGAGTAGATAAATGTAACTATTGTTGATGAAAACATTACTAATAATTTTAAAGTAGTGTTCATTATATAAACCTATGACTTGTTTATTATTCAATTTATAGGCTTAACTTATAATAAATTAAAGTTATGCCTGACTTGTAAAAATGATAAGTGATTAATTTTACAGTAGATAAAGAGTAATCAGTTACCATTAAAAAAGGGGGCTATTAACCCCCAAACCTAGGGAAGGTTAATTTTAAAATTGTGCACGAACTCCAACAGCATATCTAGCACCAAAATCTTCATATCCTGATTGCTGATATTTTTTTAGGTCATAAAACTGATTTAAAGATTCATTAGTGATATTTATACCTTCAAAGAATACTTGAAAGTTTTCATTGATATCGTAGCTTCCTCTAAAATCAATCTGACCAAAATCATCAGTCGACTTAGGGCCACCAATCCAACTAACTGCTTGATTAATAAAGTCAGATCTATAGTTATAAGCGAACCTTAATTTAACAGCATCTTTTTCGTAAAAAACAACTAAATTGGCATTGTGTTCAGATAATCCTTCAAGTGTTAACTCTTCACTGTTACCTAAATCACTATAATCCGCACTGCTATCAATATTTGTATAATTTGCCTGCACACCTAATCCATCAAACGGTGCGGGTAAGGTGTCAAATACTTGCTGATAAGCAATTTCAAAACCAGTGATGTCACCTTCACCACCATTACGTGGACGTGTATCCCCAAATTCTACACCTTGTATCGTTACTGGCTCTGTAGATACTGTTAAGAATGAATCTAATTGTTTGTTAAAAGCGGCTACCGTTAATGAACCAACATCATCAAAATACCATTCTATCGAAAGATCATAATTAGTTGATTTAAATGGTGTAAGGCTAGGATTATTTGCATTAACACGTTCAGCTCCTACATTGGTTGAGTAGCTTATACCAGTTGACAACTTACTAATAGTCGGTCGAGTTAAGGTATGTGAATAACCAGTACGTAATATTATGTCACCATCTTCATCTAAGTCCATACGGAAGTTAGCACTGGGTAAAAACTCAGAATAGTCACTTTTAAGACCTGTAGATGTAGGTTCACTTAGTGTTACTGTTCGATTTTCAACAAAGCCATCAGGGTCTATAATATCCACTAACTCTATTATTTCTTGATACTGACCGGTTGATACTAGATCTGTTGACACATATCGACCGCCAACTACAGCATCCCAAGTGTCTCCACCCAATGATAATTGTAGGTAACCTGCAAGAGTTTCTTCAGTTACGTTCGTTGTTCCAGCGGGGTTAGGTTGATGCTCAAAACCACCTGCAGCGATCCTAGCTTCAACCTGTTCACGCACTTCGGGAGTAAGTTGGCTTAATGCTGCTTCGCTTTGCAAATATTCAGGGAAGTCATCAAAATTGAAATCTATCCACTGGTTAGTGAAATCACCACCTACTTCGCTCATATAATTATTAGGCATGTATGTGCCAAAGAATGAAGGGTTGGTATAGCTGACTTTACCGCCGTTATAACAAGTTGCACACTCACCACGTTTAGAGGCATTCACACCTTTTTCGCGATCAGAGTAATAAAGTCCAAATTGAACGGACTGTACTACTCCCATGTCATCTAAGAGATAATTAAAATCAGCTTTTGCCTCAAGTATTTCATCACTAGTATCCCTACCTTGTTTTGCAACAACATGAGATTCCCAAATAGTAGGGTCTGTTAAATTTTCTGAAGTAGTAATCAATGGGAAATCACCAGCCATTTTAAATGAAACATCAGTATTGGCACGTGCGATGAAGAACCTATCTTTACCATAGGCATTACTTTCAGCTTTTGAATATGCAATATCACCAACAACTCTAAAGTTATCATTTATTTGCCATTCATGGTTATAGCCGATTTGATAGGTTTCTGTATCACGAGGATTAGATCCTTTGATAACATCAACACGCCCAGATTTATCAGCAGATGTAACAAAGTTATTATGATCAACAACGACATTGCTAAATCCACTAGCACGACCTGCGTCTAGAGGGTATGCCGCTTGATAACTAGTATCTGCAACATCAAATAATGATATTAAACCATCTATTGTAATTTCATGTTCATCATTAGGTCGATATTGAAATACTGCTGTACCACCAAGACGTTTTCTGTTCTGGTTGAAAACTTGAAATCGTTGGGCAGCTAATGTTGTTGCGCCCGTAATTGCTTGGCCATTTGCTGTTTGGCTTGCATCAAAATCTAAATCTCTGTAACCGTCAGAAAAAATACTGTCTAATCGAGCCGTTCTTTCACTATATGATACAGAAGCTAAAAAACCCATGGTGTTATTGCTGTTTGTATTACTGTAAAGCGCCGATGTTTTGAAATCTGTTTCTTCGCTATTACTATCATATGTTCCTGAAGCTGAGGTAACAAATTTTGAACCCGATATATCAAATGGTTTCCAAGTTGAAATATCTACTGTACCGCCTATTGCACCTTCTGTTAGTGAAGCATTAGAGCCTTTATATACTTGTGCTCCATTGATCAAATCAGCAGAAATAACATCTAAGCTAAATTCTCGGCCGGCATTTTCAGTTGCTAACATACGGCCATTTGCAAGAACGGTATTAAATTCAGGGCCTAAACCACGAACAGTGACAAACCTGCCTTCACCACCTGAACGGTCGATAGATACACCTGTTATACGTTGAAGTGACTCAGCAACATTTCCGTCAGGGAACACTCCAATATCTTCTGCTGAAATACCATCTGTAATTACATCTGCATTTCTCTTTAAGTCATTCGCCGATAGCATGCTACGCTTTATACCGACAACACTAATACGCTCTACTTCTTCTTCTGCTTTTTTCGTATTATCAGTTTCTGCCGCATATGCTGGTATCGATATAGCAATAGCGGCACTTATTGCTATTGAAAGATATGTTTTTTTCATGATTACGCCCTTAATAGTCTGTTTTTTATTATATTATTTATAATTAATAGTCAGTTTATTCATTGCTTTTGATTGAGTGGTAGTCGTAAGCAATATCTAAAACTTATATAAATCAACTCCTATTTACCTCCTATAAAAAGCATTACTATTCTCAATAAATAACCTATCGGGGAATGTATACGCTAGAAGATAGCAAGAATGGGGAGAACACAGGGTCCTGAAAAGGCGGCTTTTATTCCCATTTAATAACCTTGTGTTTGTTATGTTGGATAATATCAGTTAGTTTTACTCGACTAATTGTTTGAAAGGATATTAGTAATGTTAGATTGGGTAAGTAGAATAGCTTTTAATGAAAGTAGTCCATTGGAGTCGCAAGGCTATGAAAATCAGTTTGGCTTTCAAAGGCATAAACCTCAAATTATGGATTGTAGCCATTGGCATGGACATATAGAAATTAATTACCTCTTTAATTGTTCTGCAGATTATTTAATTAACGGCAAAAAAATCAGTGTTCCTGAAGGAAAAATGATCGTGTTTTGGGCATCAATTCCTCATCAAATGATAGCGTCATCTGGTGAGGGTGAAATGGTAAACATTTATATTCCCCTAGAAGCTTTTTTATCTTGGAAATTTTCAGATGATTTTTTTTCTGAAATTCTTAATGGCGAAGTACTTGTTGCCGATTCCCTACATGCAAGTGACCAGTATTTAACTCGTATGTGGGAAAGAGACTTGGAAAGAAAAGAGTTAGCCCTAATGCTTCAAGTAATAGATGAAATTAGAAATCGCATTCGCAGAATGTCCCTTGAATCTTTTAGTACCTTTAAATTAGCACAATCTTCTGATCTATCAGATTCTAAAAAGTTAGTGACTGGCTTACCTCATATTCAAAGTATATTACGTTTCATTGCCGATAATTATGATCAAAAAATTACAGTTAAAGATATTGCTGCGGAAACAGGGCTCCACCCTAATTATGCGATGAAACTATTTATAAGGGTTTTGAAAATATCGATTAAACAATATGTTAACAAGTTGAGATTGCAGCATGCCCAAGCGTTACTTATTGATACTAATGAACCTATTTTAAATATTGCACTTAAAGCAGGTTTTGGATCAATCAGTAGGTTTTATGATATTTTTCATCGTGAATATCATAAAACACCACAGCAATTTCGTAACAGTATTGTGAATCCAAATAGCTTAGTTTTTTCAGATAATTGATTATTTATAAGTTGTGAATCTAAAACTTCGAAAGTAGGTTATTTTTCAGGATGAACTTCTTTATTTTTAGTAAGTATTTTATCGCTTTTAATGTTTCAATTTAACATCAAAGTAGTATTGATAATTATCATACTTAATTTTCTCTTTTGCTAAGAATATTTTATGAAGTTTATACATCTAAAAGTCTTTATTTTTCTTGTCTTGACAAGTTTATTATTAATTAAGTCTACAAATGCTGAATCTTATAAGATTGATTCACCAAATGGTAAGTTAAAGCTTGAACTAGTTTTCGATAAAAAGTTGTTATATTCATTAAAAGTTAATGATGATTCCGTATTTAAAAACTCAGAAGCCTCGCTTGTTATTAAACACAATGATAAAGGCTCTATCCCAAAACACATTGTCAGTGTAAAAAGAAATAATGTTAACCGTATTTTATTTCCTCATGTTAAACAGAAATCAAAAAAAATCGCAGAACATTACAATGAAATTACTCTAATGTTTGATAATAAACAAAGTATCAGTTTTAGACTCTTTGACCAAGGGATGGCTTATCGATTTAGTACAAAATTAATTGGTAAAGTAGTTGTTAAAAGTGAACACGCTCAATTTAATTTTGACCATGATCATAAAGTGTTATTTCCAGAAGAAAAAAGTTTTATTTCTCATAATGAAAGATTGTATTTACCTATGCAACTTCGTGAAATTAAATCTAATCAATTTGCGAGTCTACCATTATTAATAGATACCACGGCGACTAAAGTGGTTATTACAGAAACAGGCTTACGTGATTATCCGGGAATGTGGCTAAAAGGTGATAACAACGAATATCTTCAAGCTATTTTTCCCAAACAGGTATTAAAAAGTGAATTAAAAAAAGGCTCGGATCGTAATGAGGATATTATTAAAAGAGCTTCATATTTATCAAAAAATATAATAACCAAAGAGGAAGGAGGACGTAATTTTCCTTGGCGTGTATTTGCAACCTCGCAAAATGATGCTGAATTGTTGACGAATCAATTGTCCTACTTATTGGCCGATGAATTGGCAATTAATCCTACTTGGATTAAACCTGGTCAGGTTGCTTGGGATTGGTGGAATGCTAATAATATTTATGGTGTTGACTTTGAGGCAGGGATTAATACACAAACTTATAAATATTACATAGATTTTGCGGCTAAATATGGCATTGAATATATTGTATTAGACGAAGGTTGGCATCATTTAGACAATGTTTTAAATGTTGTAAAAGATATCAATGTTCAAGAAATAATTGATTACGGTAAATCAAAAAATGTTGATGTCATTTTATGGGTAATTTGGAAAACCTTAGATGAACAGCTTGAGCATGCACTTGATGAATTTCAAAAGTGGGGGGCTGCTGGTATCAAAGTTGACTTTATGCAACGTGATGACCAAGCAATGGTTAATTATTATTGGAGAATTGCAAAGCAAGCGGCTAAACGTCATTTACTGGTTGATTTTCATGGCTCATATAAACCTGCAGGTTTACGAAGAACTTACCCTAATGTTATTACTCGAGAAGGTGTAAGAGGCTTAGAACACAATAAGTGGGCAGACTATATCACCGCCGAGCATAATTTGACCTTACCTTTCATTCGTCAACTTGCAGGTCCTATGGATTATACGCCAGGGGCTATGGTGAATGCTCAGCCGAAAAACTTTAAAATTGTATTTGATCGCCCAATGAGCAAAACAACCCGTGTTCATCAAATGGCTATGTATGTTGTTTTTGAAAGTCCATTACAAATGCTAGCAGACACACCGTCAAATTATTTAAAGGAACAAGAATCAACAGAATTTATTAGTAAAGTCCCGACCGTCTGGGATGAAACGATTATCCTTTCTGCTAAATTAAGTGATCATATTATTACTGCAAGAAAGTCAGGTGAAGATTGGTTTATTGGCGTGATGGGAAATAGTAAAAAACGTGACTTTGCGATTGATTTATCTTTCTTAGGTGAAGGGGAGTATTTAATGGAAAATTTTGCTGATGGAATAAATGCTGATAAATATGCGAGTGATTATCAAATCCAAAAAAGAGTAGTATCAGCCAATACGAAAGTTAATATTCAGTTAGCGCCTAGCGGTGGTTGGGTAGCTCGATTAAAAAATAAGATATAGATTATTTTGTTGATATTTTTATAAAAGGGAAAGTTGTGAAAAATATTAAGAAAACTCGTAATACAACCATTTACCAAGCACTTTTTGCTATAGGCGCTTTATTATTTCCTGTGATCTATGGTTTAGTCTTTAGGCCATTGTTTTTCGGGCAAACGCCTTTACCTTTAGAGTTAGTTTTTCTGTGTGCTTCTATACTCGCTATGGTTCAGTTGTCTTTTTTAAAATTCTCATGGCACGATATTCAATATTCTGTCAGTGATAAAATATCAAAGGCAATACCGACTTTGCTTTTACTATTTGCAATCGGTTTACTTGTAGGTAGCTGGATAATATCAGGCACTATTCCAATGTTAGTTGCCTATGGTTTAAAGCTAATTAGACCAGATTATATTTTTATTTTTGCTTTTATTGTGCCCATATTTTTCTCTTTGTGTACAGGTACATCGTGGGGGTCAATTGCGACAATTGGTTTGGTCATTATTACGGTTGCCAATGTGATCAACGCCGATTTAGCCATTGTGACAGGTGCAATTGTTGGTGGTGCTTATTTTGGTGACAAATTATCACCGTTATCTGATACAACTAATATTGCTGCTATTTCGGTTGAAATTGATGTGTATGAACATATTCAATCAATGTTCTATAGTACTTTGCCAGCGGCACTACTTGCTGGTGGGGCATTTTTGATATTAGGATTTATTTACCCCCCTCAAATTCAGGTTAATGATCTAGGGGTTATTCAATCTACGTTAAATTCAATAGAAACTTTATTTCACTTCAATGTTTTACTGCTTTTACCTCCAGTGATTATTTTTTATGGCTCATTTAAACGCATGTCCCCCTTGCCTGTATTAATCGTTTCTACATTTAGCGCATGTTGTTTGTCGTTCCTTATACAAGATTATTCTTTTGATAATATAATTCAAACGCTTTACAAAGGGTTTGACGTTAATATGGCGCGTCTAAATAGCCCTGATGCGCTACCTGAAAGCATTGCAACTTTGTTTAATCGAGGGGGCTTATATGCGTTAAGTGAACCAATAATTATTACTTTATTAGTTTTTATTTATGTTGGCATTATTGATCAGATACAAGCTATGCCGACGTTGATTAATAGTCTTTTTAGAGGAATAAAAAAAACGTCTACCTTGATAGCTTCTTCTCTTGTCGCTTCAGGGTTAACTAATGCTATGACATCTAGTCAGTATGCGAATAGCTTCATAGTGGGTGAAGCGTTTGCAAAAAAATATGACGAATTTAACGTACCAAGGAAAGTATTATCTAGGTCTCTTGAAGATACCGGCACCATGCTTGAAAGTTTAATTCCTTGGAGTACAACCGCTGTTTTTGTTTACGCGACATTAGGAGTATCGGTGTTAGATTATTGGCATTGGCAATTACTCTCATTAATCAATATTTTATTAGCGTTTATCTTCGCCTTTACTGGTTTTGGATGTTTTCATAAATCAATAAAAATCAAGCCTAAAGTTGACTAATGTTTTTCTTCTAAAACTATTAATAATTAACGGATAACGTACCTAAATATAAGAAAAACAACGTATGAAACTAAACGATAAAGCTATATATTCTCCCGAATATAATATAGAAAAAATTATTACTATAGAGACGAAAACTGCTGCGTTAGTGTTGGCTGTTTGCCAAGAAAAATCGCTACTTACTTGTCATTTTGGAGGGAAACTTGATAACCCAGAAAGTTATATCGCGACGGGAAAGATCCTAAAAGGTGAGGAATTACCTAAATCTATTTCTGCTTTTGGTGGTAGCGAACATAATGCAACATTAAGAATTACCCATGCTGATCAGATGATCTCAACTGAGCTTATTTACACTACCCATGTAATCAAAAAAATTGATAATAATCGTGTTGAAACAATAATAACATTGAAAGATAAATTACATCATCTACATGTTGAACTGCACTATTTAGCTTATGCGGCTGAAGATATTATTGAATGCTGGACTGTTTTCGAAAATAATGAAGCGGGTGTTATTACTTTACATGACTATGCTTCTTTTGAACTGGCGATATCTAATCAAACTGCCGATTACCACATGACTAGCTTCTTTGGTTTATGGGAAAGAGAAGCCAGTATCCAAGAAGAAAAACTGACCTTTGGTATAAAAACACTAGAAAATAATTTTGGCACTTGGTCTTCTTTTGGTTTCAATCCTGCATTTTTATTATCTACTGAAGGTAAAAGTCATGAAGATTTTGGTGAAGTAATCAGTGGTGCTTACGCTTGGACGGGAAGTTGGAAAATAGATTTTAATTATAACTTCAATAAGTTAGCTCATGACAGTGTTCAACGACAATTATTGACTGTATCTGCAACAAACCAAACCGTTGCTGCTGATTACCATCTCAATCAAGGAAAAAGTCTGACCACACCAAAATTTATTCTAAATTATTCAAATCAAGGAACGGGGAAAATTTCTAGAAATTTTCATCAATGGTCGCGTCAGTATAATTTGCGTGATGGCGATTCACCTCGACCAATTGTATTGAATAGCTGGGAAGGTGCTCATTTTGATTATAATGAAGATGTTCTTATAGATATGATGGACGGTTTAGTCAAAATGGGCGGTGAAATGTTCGTTTTAGATGATGGTTGGTTTGGGGAAAATGAATTTGCTAGAGATAGTATTTATAGTGGGTTAGGTGACTGGCAAGTAAATCGCTCAAAATTACCTAATGGGCTAGAGTACCTTATTGAACAAGCCGGTAAGCGTGATTTAGCTTTTGGTATTTGGTTTGAACCAGAAATGGTGAATCCCAATAGTGAGCTCTTTAAACAACACCCAGAATGGGTGATAAAACAACCTGAAAGAGATAATATTTTATATCGACAACAGCTGGTTTTAGATTTATCTAACCCTTTAGTTCAAGAACATGTTTATCAAAGTGTCGCAAATATTTTAGAGCAACACCCTGGTATTTCCTATATCAAATGGGATTGTAATAGGAGTTTTACCAACTTTGGCTCTCAATTTTTATCAAAAAATAACCAAAGTCATCTTTGGTATGACTATGTACAAGGGCTATATTCAGTTTATCATCGTATAGAAAAAAACTTCCCTAAAGTCATACTACAAGTTTGTGCGAGTGGTGGAGGAAGAATAGATTTTGGTTCGTTAAAATATCATCATGAATTTTGGGCGAGCGACAATACTGATGCCTTGCAAAGAGTTTATATACAATGGGGTTTATCACATATTTACCCCGCAATAGCTTGTGCAAACCATGTCAGTATTTGCCCTAATCATCAAACAGGAAGAACTCTGCCGTTAAAGTTTCGGTTTGATGTTGCTATGTCAGGTCGATTAGGTCTTGAACTTAAACCTTCTGATTTATCTGAAACATCTCTTAATTTTGTTCAAGAAGCGGTCAAATCATACAAATTAATTAGAGAAGTGGTTTCAAAAGGAGATCTTTATAGGATCATGTCACCTTATGCTTCCGATTATTCAATATTGAGTTATTTATGTGAAAAGAAACAAAAGCTCGTTATGTTTGCATACAAACTCAACCACTTATTGGGGCAGCTTATGCCAACGGTAAAACTTAAAGGCATAAGCCCTTCAAAAAGTTATTTGATTGAAGAAATAAATTTACGCAATAACCAACCTTCACATTGTCTGCAAAATGGTGTCGTCATGTCAGGTAGTGACTTAATATCTAAAGGCCTTCGTCTTAATCTAAATGAGGAATACGATAGTGCTGTGATTACTTTTATCGAACATTTACGCGATTAAACATATTTCAATATTCTTTTTTATTTCAACCTAAACCTAGCAGTTTAATTCACTTACTTTTACTTTTTTAATAGCCGTTATTTTGAGAAAAATAGCGGTTTTAATGGTAATTGAAAATATAGCCACATTAGCTGAACCCTAATAATTTAGCTCTTTATTTAATTTATATACTAGATTTTTATTAATTAAACGTAGTTGGCGAATAATATACATATTAATTTTTTAATTTTATCACTTCTTTTGTAATAAAAATTTAATGAGTACAAGAAATTTCACATAAATTTTTATGCTGTTTTTGTGAATGATCACCATTTAAGTTACACCGGAAAAAATGACTAATAAATGAGTGGAGGTTTTAATGAGGTTTTACAATCTGCCTTTTAAATTTACTTTTCTATTGTCTGTCTATTTTAATATGTACTACTGAATTAAATCTAAGACTGTAAAGTCATGTTTGATGGACAACGTATTAATTCTTTACTCATATCAGGCATATTCTATATCTTATTTTTGGTGGGTATTTATTCATTTATAGAATTAAAACCAATTAGTTACTTAACTTTTGTTGCATGCAAAACAGGAATGTTAAATGGATTTTCGAGAGGTCAGTATTGCTTTCTTCATGTTTGAATAGCTCGCTGTTTGAAGGCTCTTTCTTACAGTTGAGTATAAAAAACAAGAACATCTTAATGAAACGAGGGAATACACTAAATGAAAATCTATAAAAGTAATAACTTTGGGCGTTTGATACTTTCAACTGCCTTTGCACTTTCACCTTTAACATTAGCTATTAGTACTACATTTAGTTCTTCAGTTTATGCCGCCGAGCAAGAAAATGCGGATGGCAATACAGTAACTGATGAAGAAATTGAAGTCATTGAAGTTAGAGGAATACTTAGTAGCTTGAAGGAAGCGCAAAGTATTAAGAAGTTTTCAGATAATATTGTTGATGCTCTGGTTGCTGAAGATATAGGTAAATTTCCTGATGATAACGTGGCAGAAGCACTTCAGCGTATACCTGGTATCAGTGTTACCAGAACTGATGGTGAAGGGCAAAAAGTTACCATACGTGGTATGTCAGGTGCGTATAACATTACAACATTTAATGGTCGCAAGCTTGCTAGTGATAACGCAACACGTGACTTTAATTATGATGTTATTGCGTCTGAATTAGTGGGGAAAATTGAAGTTCATAAAACCCAGCAAGCTAGATTACAAGAAGGTGCTGTTGGTGGTGTTGTCAATATATATTCTCGTAAGCCTTTAGATTTAGGAAAGTCAATGAGCTTCTCTGTTAAAGGGGAGTATAACGAAAGAGCTGAAGCAACTAATCCTAAAACATCTTTTGTTGCTAGTGATGTCTTTTTCGATGGTACATTTGGTGCACTTGCTTCATTAGTACATTCTAAAAGGAAGACTCGTTATGATGTTTATGGTTCTACCAATTGGGATGATTGGCAATATAACGAACTATATAGAAATGGTAATGATATCAATGATGTTTTAGCAATGACAGGTGCGAGTATTAATGATACGTTCCGTATGCCTCAATGGCCACGTATTACTCGAACTGAATCGGATAGAGAACGTTTTGGCGGAACTGTTGCTCTTCAATGGTTACCCTCAAGTAATTTAGATATCAATTTTGATGTGTTGTATAGCTCATATGACATTGATAATAGCGCGAAAGCAATGACTTTAGTATTGCCTGCTTATGATAGAGCTGCATTAATTACTGACTTTTCTGTTGATTCTGTCGGCTTTGTTGAGCGTGTTGGGTGGGATAATGCTACGGTAGAATTATTGGAAACAGGAGTTCCGCGTAAGAGTGAAACATACCAAGTTGGTCTTAATACTAATTGGGTAATTGATGATGTTACATTAAATTTTGATGCATCTATATCTAAAGCAAAAAATGATGATAATGGCAATGGTAATTTGGTTGTTGTGCGCTCAGAAGTTGATGGTGCGTTAATCAATTTTGGTAATGGTAAGGCAATCCCTGATATGTCCATATCACAACCATTAGATGGCAGTGGTATTTATGGTGCTCATCATACCCGAAAATTTGGCGATACTGTTGAAGATAGCACTTCTCGCTTTGTTGTTGACGGAGTTTGGGAACCTAGCGATAGTATAATGACAGCTCTTTATTTTGGTGCAGGTTATAACTCTCAAGAAAAAGAAAAGTATAATTATTACCCTAGCTCACCGAGTAAATTTGCACTTGACCATTTTGATGAGATTAATCCGTCATTCGATGCTCCTACCGTTTCTATTGGAGGTCGAACTATGTGGCAACTGCCAAGTGATGTAATTTCTCCGGGCACTGGTCAAAACTTTGGTGGCGGTGCTAATGTACCTAATGTCTGGCCAAGTATTAATCAAGATGCTTTATTTGCATATTTTAGAAAGTTAGACCCAGAAGCTGCAAAAGCATTGGTACCGCAATCATCTGAAAACGGTAATACTTATGGTGTAAAAGAAGAAACTTTTCATGCATACCTTGAAGCTAAGGTTGAAGAGGAAATGTTTGGATTACCGTTTATGCTCGATTTAGGTGTGCGGTATATTAAAACGGATGTTACATCATTTAGTTACTCCCGAGATCCTGAAAATATAGTTTTTAATGATGATGGTTCAGTAGCCAACGATGATTGGAAACAACGTCAGAGACTAGAGTTCACTGATGGTTATTCAGATATTTTACCTAGTATGAATTTTAAGATTAACCTGACGGATGATTTTGTCTTTAGGTTTGCTGCAGCGAAAGCAATTTCTCGCCCATTTTTAAACCAGTTAATCCCTAACACAAGTATAGATCCTGAGCTTGAAGATGTTACAGACGATAAAGAAAGGCGTACTGTTTTCTATAACAACCCTGGTCTGGAACCTTATTCATCTAAACAGTTTGATACGGCTTTTGAATGGTATTATAGCGAAAATGGTAATTTAGCCTTTGCGACTTACTTTAAGGAATTTGAAGGCTTTGTAAGAAATGAAGAATTTGAAGAAATTATCGCCGGTCAATCTTTTTTAGCTACAAAAGAAGTTAATGATGATAGACATAGTTTAATACGTGGTTATGAAATATCGTGGTTCCAAACATTTGATGAATTTTTACCTGAAAACTTAGCTGGTTTCGGTATTGCTGCAAATTACACATTAAACAACAGTACATCAGGCGAAAATGACAGTGAAGGAAATGAAATACCATTCTTTGGCCTGTCAAAACATCAATCAAACATTAACCTTTTTTATGAGATTGATGATCTGAGTATTAATCTAGCCTATAACAAACGTTCTAGCTATAGCGTTAGGAAAGTGAGTCATTGGACCTATGAAACCTTTGGTTCTGTAAATACAGAACAAGCAATAGCGCCAAGCTGGGGGAACTTAAGCTTAGGTATGACTTATGATGTTACGGATAATTTACGAGTAACAGCAGATGCATATAACTTACTTGACCCAGATGAAACATTAACTGTTGATGCTCTTAAAACAGAGCTGTTAACGGCAGGTGCTTCTGAAGCTCAATATACTCTTGGAACATCAAGTTATGGCCGCAGTTTTGCTTTAGGTATGCGTTATAAATTTTAACGAACTAACTAATTAATTATATTATAAAAAGCGTAGAAGGGGTAACGAGTAATCTTACCTCTTTATTTTTTTTAGAAATGGCAATGCTGTTTAATCATTTATTAATATATTGAAAAAATATGAAAAAAATACTTTTAATCTTACTAATAGGAACTGGGTTGATTGGGTGTAACAACATTCAAGAAACGGGTGACGAGTGTGGAAAAAATACTAATTGTATCAAAGGAAATCTTTATGTAACCAGCTCTGAAGTTGCTAGCATATATGTTGATGGTATATATACAGGGAAGAAAACTCCAAGTACGTTTTCTTTAACATCAGGCAAACATACTATTTCAGTTGGTTTAGATATATCCCGTCAATATTTACGACGTTCCATTGAGGTTACAGATACATTACAAGTGCTGAACCTCTCACTAGAAGATATAGTTGAACCAACTATTTGGAAAGCCTTATTTGTTGGTGTACCCACAGCAAAGGGTAATACCTCTTCAGGACAGTGTTCGACACATTTCTCTCATCAAGACTTAAATGATGGTTACGATTTTTTTAAACTCAACATGCGAGAGCATATTGAACCATTCTCTTATAATAGCGTTAAATGGGAAATTGATAGACGCGACCTGACTAAACCTGTTGAACTCACATATAATCCAGAGAATAAGTGGTATACCTTGGAAGCTGAACAAGGTCTTGCTGAATTAGACAATGTTCAGCCAGGAGAATACGATACTGTTTTCTTTTTCTGGCGCGAGCAAGAGGGATATTGTAGCTTTAAAAGCTCATATTTTGGTTTGGCTTGGCTTGAGCCTACCTCGGATGACGCCAGAAAAACGGGTTATGTTACCGTGAAATTTAATCCTGGAGAGAAAAGTGTTGCAGGAAGAATAGAGCAATACTTAGTAGAAGATCCAGGAGTATGGACACATGAATGGCTGCATGTTGTTATTGAGAAATTTTATCCCAACATGCAAGTTAAAACACCTCTTCCCCCTAAGGACAAATTAATTCTTCATTCGGCAGGAGCTTATGGTTATAAGTACCCTTGGTTAGAATGGTATAAAGACCTAATTTCAGGGCAGGTTCCATTGGGTCAAGAGTATTCGGGTATAGGGCCTGAAGCACTTCTTAATTGTACGGTTAGAAAGCATGCCTTAAAGCAGTGTACTCACTAACACGTTGTAGTAATTAATATCATTCACCTTGCAGTCTTAGTTTTCAGTAATTAAAAGTAGTATTTCGGGAATGAGTGAGGTGATCTTTTAAAATAATATATAGGTTGATTTGTTTACTGCAAGGCCACTGTTAGGACAATTTGAGCAAGCCTTTCAATATATACAATAATTTACTGGTCTATTTACTCCAGGTATTGTTGTTATCTTTATTACAGGGATGTTTTGGAAGAGTGCAACATCATTAGGTGCATTAGCCTCTGCGATTGGCTCAGCAGTATTTTCAATAAGCTTTAAGTACTTGTTACCAGGATTACCATTTATGGACAGAATTAGTCTTGTATTCTTACTTTGTTTAGCTGCTACCGTAGTGGTGTCTTTACTTGATAAACCTTCAGTTCATGATAGTAGTGTTAGTTTAAAAGAAGTTAGTTTTGTTACTGATACAGGCTTCAACATTGCAGCAATTGGTTGTGTATTTATCTTGGTCTGCTTTTATGTGACTTGGTGGTAGAAAATTTAAATGAATATCGAACTTAATTAAAAGAACTTAAAATTTAAGGATAAAAATGAAAGTGTTGGTTACAGGTGGGGCAGGATATATTGGCAGTCATACCGTATTAGAGTTATTGAGATTAGAACATGAAGTTACAGTTATAGACGATTTAAGTAACTCGTCAATAGAGTCGATTCGTAGAGTTGAAAAACTTTCAGCTCGCAAAGTAAAATTTTATCAAGGGAATATTTTAGATAAAAATCTACTTCGCACTGTTTTTGGCCGAAATACTTTTACAACAGTAATTCATTTCGCTGGTTATAAGGCTGTAGGCGAGTCAATAAAAGAGCCATTAAGTTATTACCATAATAATATTACAGGAACGATTTCTTTAGTGGAAGAAATGCTTAAATATAGAGTTCACAACTTGATATTTAGCTCTTCAGCCACGGTATATGGAAGTGCTTCAGTTCCACCATATAATGAAAATTCTGAATTAGGTCAGCCAACTAGCCCTTATGGACAAACAAAACTTATTATTGAGCAGGTTTTACAAGATGTTGTAAGTAGCAATAGTGACTTTAAAGTATCAAGCCTCAGATATTTTAATCCTATTGGTGCAGATGAAAGTGGTGAGATAGGGGAAGATCCAAAAGGGATTCCTAATAATTTAATGCCATTCATTTCCCAAGTAGCTTCAGGTAAACTTGACAAATTATCTATATTTGGCAGCGATTATAAAACTGAAGATGGGACATGTGAAAGGGATTATGTGCATGTCACTGACTTAGCTAATGGGCATGTTAATGCGCTGAACTGGATAGAAAAACAAAAGCTTAGCGTATTTGAAGTCTTCAATTTAGGCACAGGTAAACCTTCTTCTGTTTTACAAATGGTGAATAGTTTTCAACAACATACAAAGCAAAGAATTCCATTTGAAATTGTTGATAAAAGACCTGGTGACTTAGCTGCTTTTTGGGCTGATGTGAATAAAGCTGAACGAGATCTTAATTGGTCAGCCAAAAAATCATTGAGAAATATGATGGAAGATACATGGAATTGGCAAAAAAATAACCCTAACGGTTATTAAATGAAAAATCAGATTTGACTGAAAGTTTGTATTTAGTGGACTATTAATTACAAATGTCTTTAATCTAATTATTAACTCATAGGTGTAATATGTTTAGGACTTCCAATTACTATTTTTAATCTATTCATAAACCTTATGTCTTTGAGAAGTTTATCTTGTGCAATATTTTTGTTTTTTACATTTAGCTTCTTTGTTTTTGCTGACAAAGATAATGTTACTGATTTAACTGGAACAAACAAGACTGCATGTATCTATTGCCACGCTAATCAACTGATGGAGTGGCAAACATCTGATCATGCTAAGTCTATGGCTATTGCTGACAAACATTCAGTATTAGGAAATTTCAATAATGCTACTGTTAAGCATTATGGCCAAAAAGCAATTTTCTTTATTGAAAAGAATCAATATCAAGTTAAGATTTCTTATGATGATAAAAGTGATACTTACCCAATAAAATATACTTTTGGGTATTTTCCATTACAGCAATATTTGGTAGAAACAGAACCAGGTACGTTGCAGGTATTACCTTTTGCTTGGGATTCTCGAGATAAAAAAGAAGGCGGGCAGCGCTGGTATCATAATTATGCCCATGAAGAGATTCGTCCTGAAGATCGACTCCATTGGAGGCAACCATTGCAAAACTGGAATGGCATGTGTGCTGATTGCCATTCTGATGGCTTAGAGAGAAATTACGATACGGATAAAAATAGTTTTAATACCCAGTTTGATAATATAAATGTCGGTTGTTTATCATGTCATGGTGATACGCCTGAGCATGGAGAGAAGCAAAATAAAGAAAGTAGCCATCGAGCAGCTGTGGTTCCGCCACTTGGCAATTGGCTGCGCAATATTAATGATAAAACCGCTCACTGGCAGGGTAAGGCAAGGGACAATAGTTTTATGGACAATTGTTTTGCTTGTCACTCATTACGCTCTCCACTTACCGATGGTTTTAAGGCAAATATACCCTTTCTTGAACAATTCACGCCGCAACTTCCAGCTGCGCCTAATTATCATGCAGACGGACAAATTAAAGAAGAAGTGTATGTCTATGGTTCATTCTTACAAAGTAAAATGTATGGAGCAGGTGTTAACTGTTTAGATTGTCACGATAAACACACTATGAAAATCAAAATTGAAGGGAACGGCTTATGTCTTCAATGTCATAGCGGCGAAACGTATAACGTAAAAGAGCACCATCAACATCAAGAAAATTCACAAGGTGCTGAGTGCGTAAATTGTCATATGCCTGAGACCCGTTATATGGGAGTAGATGATAGGCGTGACCATAGCTTTAAAATTCCGCGCCCTGATTTATCAGAGCAGTTTAATACGCCTAATGCTTGTATTAAATGTCATGAGGATAAAAGTAATCAATGGGCAGAGGAAAATTTAACAAAGTGGCATGGTAAACCTCAGACGTTATTACCGAGTAAATATTTCTTAATGAAGTTAAATGCAGGTCAGAGCATTTCAGTCGCGCAGCATTTATCGATAATCGCGGATGAAAAGCTTGATGTCATCAGCAGGGCAAGTGCTTTACAAATGCTGAGTTACACGACGCAATCTATACCTGCAAATAAACTTCTACCTTATATAAAACACAACGAGCCATTATTACGCTTAAGTGCAGCAAGCGTTGGATTATTGCTAGCGCCGAAAGAAAGAGAAAAACACCTTAGTGCTTTATTAAACGATAAGTTAAAAGCAATTAGAGTAGCGGCGGCGAGAAGCCTAGTTTCAACGACAATTACTAGCGAAAACCAATCTATATTTTCAAGCGCGTTTGAAGAGTTAACCAGTGCAAACGAAATTAACAGTTGGAGAGGTGAATTTCGTGCTAATCAAGCGATGATGGCGCTAGAAGTTAACGATTCGCTGGGCGCAGAAACGTTGCTCAAACAAGCGATAAAAATAGAACCGTATTTTGATGCTGGCTATATTAACTTAGCTGATTTATACCGAAGTCAGCAACGAGCTTCTCTGGTCAACTCAGTGCTTCGTCAAGGAATGAAGAATAACCCGTTATCAGGTGCATTAACTTATTCTTATGGCTTGCATCTTGTTCGCCAACAAAAGCTTGCTAAAGCGATTGAATATTTTGAAAAATCAATAAATCTTGACTCACAAAATTCACAGTACGCTTATACCTATGTGCTTGCAATTGATGGTAAGGGGAACAGTCAAAACGCCCTTATTGAACTTAAAAAGTTAATACCTAAATACGCTGACAAAAGCCAATTAAAAGAACTGGGCCTTTATTTATCACAAAAGCTAAACAGTAAAGTAGACTACGACTGGTTTTTGAGAATTTAAAGTGTTCTCTCTCGCAAAGGGGCGACTCCGCCTTAGAGTATATAATCTAAAGTTGAAGAGTTTCTAGTGACAGAATTAGGGAAAAGTGAAATT
>JAGSHH010000140.1 GCA_023954655.1 Colwelliaceae bacterium | reverse complement strand
TGGCTTGGTGCAAAAAATGTAAAGCAGCAAGGTGTAGCAACATTAAATTCAGTACAAACTAAAATGGCTCAAGGTGAAATGCCTTCAGATGAAATTGTTGCAGGGTTATTACTTTTAGTCGCAGGAGTATTATTAGTTACTCCTGGTTTTGTGACCGACTTTTTTGGTTTGTCATTGTTGATCCCGCAAGTGAGAAAAGCATTAATCAACTCTGTGCAACAGCATTTAAAAACCAATATTTCATCTTCATCCGCAGGGTTTAATGTTCATTCACAACATTTTAATCACTCGACTTTTGATCAAGAGGGCTTTGGTAAAACTCCTGCAGACTTGCATAATGAATCGCATCAAGGAAAAACCATTGATGGAGAGTTTGAGCGTAAAGATTAAAAATTTATTTATTAGGGCTTGTGAAGTTTCAAATTAGCCCCATCTTTACTTTCAAATACAAATTTTAATAACCTTAATTTTAAACATTTGAAGTTAAGTAAACATCTCGGAGAGAAAATAAATGAGCATTCGTCCACTACATGATCGCGTAATCGTAAAACGTAAAGAAGTAGAATCAAAGTCTGCTGGCGGTATTGTATTAACAGGTAGCGCTGCTGAAAAATCAACTCGCGGTGAAGTTGTTGCTGTAGGTAACGGTCGCATTTTAGAAAATGGTGAAGTACGCGCCTTAGACGTAAAAGTAGGCGACCAAGTTATTTTCAGTGAAGGTTATGGTGTTAAAACTGAAAAAATTGACGGCGAAGAAGTACTTATCCTTAGTGAAGGCGATATTTTAGCAATCGTAGAATAGTAACCAATTATTGTAGGTTGAACTGTAGTTCGACAAACTAACGAAATATAGGAAATTAAGACAATGGCAAAAGACGTATTATTTGGTAATGACGCACGTGTAAAAATGTTAAACGGCGTGAATATTTTAGCAGACGCAGTGAAAGTAACATTAGGCCCTAAAGGTCGTAACGTAGTGTTAGATAAATCATTTGGCGGACCAACAATCACTAAAGATGGTGTTTCTGTTGCAAAAGAAATCGAGTTAGAAGATAAATTCGAAAATATGGGCGCTCAAATGGTGAAAGAAGTTGCTTCTAAAGCCAATGACGAAGCCGGTGACGGTACAACAACTGCCACAGTTTTAGCTCAAGCTATTGTTAATGAAGGTTTAAAATCTATCGCTGCGGGTATGAACCCAATGGATCTTAAGCGTGGCATCGACAAAGCAGTAATTGCTGCTGTTGAAGCACTTAAAGGTTCTTCTCAAGAATGTGCAGATAATAAAGCGATAGAGCAAGTAGGTACTATTTCTGCTAACTCTGACGAAACTGTAGGTCAAATTATTGCAACAGCAATGGATAAAGTTGGCACTGAAGGTGTTATTACGGTTGAAGAAGGCCAAGCATTAACTGACGAATTAGACGTTGTTGAAGGTATGCAGTTTGACCGTGGTTACTTATCTCCATACTTTATCAACAACCAAGAAAGTGGTTCAGTTGAATTAGAAAACCCGTTTATTTTATTAGTAGATAAAAAAGTATCAAACATTCGTGAATTATTAACAACGCTTGAAGGTGTTGCTAAAGCAGGTAAGCCACTATTAATTATTGCTGAAGACGTTGAAGGTGAAGCTTTAGCAACATTAGTAGTAAACAACATGCGTGGTATTGTTAAAGTTGCAGCGGTTAAAGCACCTGGCTTTGGCGACCGTCGTAAAGCAATGTTACAAGACATCGCAACATTAACAGCAGGTACTGTAATTTCAGAAGAAATCGGTATGGAGCTTGAAAAAGCAACATTAGAAGATTTAGGTCAAGCAAAACGTGTTGTTATCTCTAAAGACAATACAACGATTATTGACGGTATCGGTGACGAAACTGATATTCAAGGTCGAGTAATGCAAATTCGTGGTCAAATTGAAGAGTCATCTTCAGATTACGATAAAGAAAAATTACAAGAGCGTTTAGCTAAATTAGCTGGCGGTGTTGCGGTAATTAAAATTGGCGCAGCAACAGAAATGGAAATGAAAGAGAAAAAAGCACGTGTTGAAGATGCATTGCATGCTACTCGCGCCGCTGTAGAAGAAGGTGTTGTTGCTGGTGGTGGTGTTGCATTAGTAAGAGCAGCAGATGCTATTAAAGCTCTTGAAGGCTCTAATGAAGACCAAACTCACGGTATCAACGTTGCAATCCGTGCAATGGAAGCGCCATTACGTCAAATCGTAGCAAACTGTGGTGACGAAGCTTCAGTAGTATTAAACGAAGTACGTAACGGTGAAGGTAACTTTGGTTACAACGCTGGTAATTCAACTTACGGCGATATGTTAGCGATGGGTATTCTTGACCCAACTAAAGTAACACGTTCTGCATTACAATTTGCTGCATCAGTTGCAGGTTTAATGTTAACAACAGAAGCTATGATCACAGATGCACCAGTAAAAGATGCTGGCGCAGCTCCTGCAATGCCTGACATGGGCGGTATGGGCGGTATGGGTGGAATGGGCGGCATGATGTAATTTTTGCTTGTTTAAATCAGTGATAGCTGCGTTCCTTTATAACTCGTTTAAGAACACACTAAACTTCGTCATAAAGCGCCTTGCTCTAACATGATTTAACCTGCGCAAAAAACATTGCTCAGACATACTTTTGAAAAACCTGCTTCGGCAGGTTTTTTGTTTTATGTCTATTGATGCAGTGTTGCCTTTTCGGCTCGCGTAAGGCGCCTTGTTATAATCAATTTATTATGTGCAAAAATGTTGGACTTTAATGTTATACGTTTAGCTCTAACCATTTAAAAGAAAGCCTGAATAGTAATATTCAGGCTTTTTTATTAGCTGTTTATCAATATCGAAAAACTCCTTTAGCATCTCTTACTTTTGGGTAAAACGAAATTGATCTTCAGCTAAACTTAATACCTGCTTTAGGCTCATAGCTGCGGTTAGTCTTAGTTATAAGAGCACTATTTTTTCGCAAAAAGACTATATTTCATCAATTTAGAACCGCTAATTAATACTTAGAAACGTTTAAAGGTATTAGATGACACACCGATGATAAAGGTTATTTCCAAGAGATAAAACGTGTGAACTATACCAGTTTCTTTAATAGAAGGGGAATAGCAAAATATATAACCAGCACTATACTTATTGAAGTAGTTAATTGCATGAATGAGAAATTTAACTCTTTGGTCATCCATCGGGTATAGATTAAAGGATAAAATGAAAAGACTTAAGCTAGAGTTTCAGATCGATGATTACAAAACTCTCTTTGATGAGGCAGTAATGCCTATGGTGATCACTGACAAATATGGCTATTTTATTGGTTGTAGCCGAGCTTATTTTAAGCTTTTTGATTATTCAGATAAGCAGGTTTTTGATAATTTTCATCCTCGTGATGTTTCTCCAGAGAAACAGCCTGATGGTCGAGACTCTGAAGAGAAAGCAATTGAAATGATTGGATTGGCAATAGAGCAAAGAAGATGTAGCTTTGAATGGATGCATAAACAACAAAACGGTATTGAATTTTTATCACATGTCACATTAGACGCAATTAACTTACGTGGTAATGAAATAGTACGTGCAACTATTCAGGATATAACCGAGCAAAAAATGCTTGAAAGGCTTGTTAAAGAACGTACAAAGGAATTAGAAATAAAGACTCGAAAATTAGAGTTATTGGCAATAACTGATCCTCTCACTAACCTTTATAACCGTAACCGCATAGATGAATCATTAATACAGGAAGTGAGTCGTTATAAGCGCTACAACAGTATATTCTCAGTTATATTAATTGATATCGATCATTTTAAGAAAATTAATGACAACTACGGCCATCCTGTGGGAGATCAGGTGCTAATTGAAGTATCAAGATTATTAAAATGTCATAGCCGAGAAATTGATATTGTAGGTAGATGGGGAGGTGAGGAGTTTTTAATTGTTTTACCTGAAAGCAATTTGGATGACGCAAATACTCGGGCAGAATATTTGAGAATACATATTGAATCTCATTACTTTCAAGAAGTATCAAGTGTTACCGCGAGCATTGGAGTTGCAGCAATCAAAAAAGGTGAATGTAATAATAAATTAATCGCTCGAGCAGACGTTGCCCTATACAAGGCTAAGAATACAGGTAGAAATTTAGTGTGCATTGCAGAATAGTTCATTTAGATAGTGTTTTGATGCCATCCAAAATAATTTCCAAATGGTGGCTGGGCTTAGGCTAACAGCTTCATCTTTGAATTCTTGAGGATATTTATTATTACTCATAACATCTCTCATCATACTTCACTTTCTAAATAAAAATGTCTACAGTGTTAGGGGAAGGTCATCATTCAAATTCAAAAGGTTAGTTTAATGGTTTTATGTGCAGGGGTATAATGTGGGGTATCACCACTGATACTCATATAACAAAAACAAATAGATAACTGATTGATGGGCGGCATGATGTAATAGGTTTTAAATCTATAACTTTATCCCTAACCATTTAAATGAAAGCCTGAATAGTAATATTCAGGCTTTTTTATTAGCTGCTTCTAATAATACTTTTGTTATATTTAATTATGGGCAAGTAAAAGCTATCTTCCTGCCAAGCTTAATATATACTACATAAGTAGATGATTTTTAAAAAAAAGCTATTTAATTGTTGAAGTTGAAAATAAATCGTTTTGCATCATTAGTTAAGTTGGTCTCTTAAGTTATTCAGATTTTATGATCTCTATGGCTTTTTCCAACAATTCATCTTTACCTGCTTTAATACCTTCAATTGTTGGTAATAACTCTATGTCTGGAACGATACCTATTTTTTGGGTTTCTGTGCCATCTGGATAATAAACGCCAATACCTGAAATCATTGTCTTCAAATTTCCAGGAAGATAAATGGTAGAAACGTTGCCATCAGCACCAGCGGTTCTGCTTCCTATTATAGTAGTGTTATTCCCTACTTTAAACGCCATTGATGTATATTCGGCCTGACTTTGTGTGAACTCGTTAACCAATACAACTAATTTTCCCTTATAGCTATTTTGTGATTTTGGTATCTCAAGAGGTTCGGTAAAAATAAACTCACCAGGGTTATTAAAATTAGCCTTAGTGAATTTTACGAATGGCGTAGTTTCACTGACAAAAAATGTACCTAAAGAAAATGGAACAAAAGTAGAAGGATAATTTCGTATATCAATAATGATCCCCTTGGTTTTGGTAAACTCCTTTTTAATCACTTCAATATCTTCTTTTTTTATATTCTTTAATGTGACATATCCAATTTTATCACCTAACAACCTAAAACTCTGACCATCAATATCCCTGCGATACCAACGAAACATATTTAGTTCATTTCTTTCGTATAATTTTAATTCTGACGTTTTAGTCTTTTCACCACTGATAAATTTTATGTTTATAGATTTTTTATTCGACCGCAATAATTCTGGCGCTATATCTCTTAATTGAGTGGCATAGTTTGAAGCGGGGTAATAAGGTAAACGATCTTTTATTAATTTTTCTGTCGCTACTCCATTAATTTCAGTGATCACATCTCCAATATTTAACCCAACAAATTTCGACATATCACTATTTTCTTCAAGATCTTCAGTGTAAAAATCAGTCACAGCTAATTTTCCTTCAATGATCCTAGTGTAGACAGGAGGAAAATAATCCCCTTTCTGTCGCAAAATTTGATTTTTACCGCCCCATAAATTTGCATGGGTATCCTGTACTTCACCAATTAGTTGTAATGCTGCTACTTCATATTGCAATTCATTTTCAGCTTTTATAAATATATCAATATAGTTAGTTAATACCTGATCCCAACTATTTTCTATCAAATGTTTATAGGGAAAGTAATACTGAATCATGTTCCAATATCTAAACACTGCCAAAAGCCTAAAACCATCGTCAGGATATGGCATGTTGGCATATGGATTTTCATTTCTAAATTCAGGATTACCTACTGGCCCACTTCCAATATAAAAGTTTTCATTTTGATACCTGTGCGAATAGATATAAGTAAGTTTGCTTTGAAGTTCCGGAGACATACCATAGTTGCCAATCCAGTCTAAATCTGGCGAAAGAAACGCATTGGAACCAGCTGGCTTGCAACCTTTACATTGTTCAATACTTCCTAATCTTTCTATCCAATTTAATAAAACTTCATCTCTTTCTAACTGGTTTTGAGCCTTTAAATAGCTTGGTAAAACCCTAAATAGCTCATAATCCCAATTGTAATTCCCACTGGCTATAGCAGGATGATGGTATTTAATAAATCCCCATACTCTTGCCATAAGGTCTAAGTTTTCTAATGAATCTTTATTTAAATTGGGGATTGTGATTCTTGAGCCAGAGTCAAATTCTATGTCTTGCAATGCCAAAGGTAATTCTACATGAGTGGCATTTTCGATAGGTTGACCATCAATAAACAGTTCAAGGTTATCAATCCACATCTTTCCTTTACCAACAAGAAGCCCTCCTATTACAATGTCTTTAGCGCTTAGTGGTTTTAAATCCAATGTGATTTCATATTTTTGCCAATCTGTTGTGCCACTTACCCCTCTATCTTTCATGTTATCAAAAGAGACTTTAGGATCGATACGCATCCATAGGCCAGCCCAACCACCTCTAACATTTTCCGTTTTTAAGAATCCGCGTAATGTTACTTTATTACCTTGGTATTTAGCGGGTATGGTATAGCTCCATGCTCGAAAGCCAGCTTTGTCACCAGTAAACTCTATTGAAACGGAATGTTTGCCACTTTGAACAAATGTTTCATCAATAGCATGAGTGTAATTATTGGAGTCACCAAAATTGCTCCACCCCTTGGGTGATGAAGATTCAACATTTTCGAAATCTAAATTAGGTAGATTCGAAAATGCCAAACAGCTTGTACTTAAGATGGAGAAAAGAGCAAATACAATGGATTTCATTTGTTTAATATCCGTATCAAATAAGAGAAATTGATTATTTCTTTATATTTGTTAAATATCAACCAGTAATGGTTAAAACACTCTTTCTCTATTGGAAGGAACTGTGTCCATTTTTTACTGAAAGTTAGCTTTCAAATCTTTAATAGTGGCTGTCTCCTTCAAGTTCGATGGGAGCTGGGCCAACGACTTCAATAGGCTCTGAACTGCCGTAGTAACTCAAAAGCTAATGTCAGGTAATGGCTAACTGATTTTGCCTCAAAAATTCTGGACGTTGAGTGTTAGAAACTAATATGAAGGTTGGCATAGAAGCCGCGTTCATGCGTTTGGGGAATGGTATTTACCAGCTTCCTACTTGTCTCAGGAAAGTAAGCAGATTCATTTAAGAGGTTGTTGATATAAAATGAGATATGACTGTTTTTTAATTTATTGCTCTGGGTAATCTCAGCTAAATCGAACTCCAAATTAATACTCAATAAACCAATCGAGTCAGCACTTTTATTTATAACTATCTTATCCATTATATTTTATCGGGTTAATCTGCTTCTTTTGTCGAAATCAACCAATGGTTTTTATTATTACATTATAAAAAAGCCCGAATCCTTATTTTCAGGCTTTTTGCAAATATTTATTTCAGAATTTATACATCTTTGTTTTATTTGAATTCATCCTTGTTTTTTATTGAATTAGCGTTTTATAGTTACAGCTTTCCTTTATTAGTAACTTGTGGGTCACACATAAATACTTCACCCGTTAGCGTGTCGAGTACCCATACTTCAAAATAAATATCGTCAGCAATTTCACCGTCGTTTAACAGCACTTTCATGCGATGCGGTTTCATTTTATTTAAAGTGACGTATTGTGGGTGATCAGCCGTTAACCAACGAAACTGATAACGGTCACCTAAACTAGGATGAAATTCAAACTTAATTATTCGGTTTGTTTGTGCTTCATCTACCTCAATAGCCTCTGGGTTATATAAGTAAAAATAATTACCCCCAATTTCCACTGGTTTTGCTTCGGCAGGCGCGAGCTGCTCGGGTGACCAAAGGCTTAATTGAAAGGTATAAACGTTACTGGTAGCGCTGTTACCGTTTGGTGATAACGTGGCACTTTTGTTAGCTACTGTAGTGGCATAACTTGTAGTGCTTATCGCTAATATTACCAGTAATAATGCGGTTTTAATGAGTTGAAAGTTACTTGTTTTCATAAAGTATTCGTCCTTGTTTATATTACTTGTAGTGATCATTCTTTTTTTAAAGAAATAATGTCATCCTCAAATATACATGTTAATCATCTTTTCCTTTATTTCGAATTTGAGGATCACAAACAATTTGTTGATGGTTGTGACGATTTTGAGCAATGATGACAAAGTTATAATCTTCAGGTTCGCGTTCATTGTCACGATCAATAATAGTGACACATTGCCTTTTATCGCTTTCTTTAATTTGTGCGGTTACTGTTTTTTGATCGCACGGAATTAAACATTCAGTAATTTTATAGCCAGCATGGGTTAAATTGGTTAAATGCACGGTTATTTTTGTTGGTTGTGAAATCACTAAACCTTGTAAGTTTACTTCTACGCCATTGTCTAAACGACATAAATATTGATAACTGTAGGTGTTATCAGATTTTTGGTTGATGGTTAAAAAGAGATTGATGTGGTTTTCTATTTTTTTGTTACTCATGGTCATTTCCTTTAGACGATTGATTTATTATTTTATTGGCTATCCATAAGGCTTATTATTGAATAATCGGGAATATTATAGTCAGAGTTTTGATAAAGTTCCAACCAGTCGTTATTTAACGGTAAATCATTATCTGTTTGTAATTGTTGCGTAAATTTAATCGTAATTAAATAAATCGATAAGGCCTTATAATCTGGTGTCTCTGAATTTAATGTTGTTTCTAGTAATTTTTTTATTCCTGTTAGCTCACTTTCTATCGACGCGTTATCAGCATTAGGCATAGCACTTAAAATACCTAACTTTGTTAATATTATTCGAGCATAAATTACAGTATGAGTATTAACCGAAAAGTGTTGTCTAAATAATGTTATTGCTTCAGTTATTGTGATCAATGCGCTTTGCTTTTGCTTTAATATGGCCATAGTTTGAGCTTGATATTGTTTCAAGGAAACATTTGCCCGAAGTATACCTGCTGTTTTAGTTATTGAGCTATTAAGTGTATTTATTAATAAACTGGCTTTATTTTGGTAAATTAATGCATTATCCAGTTCCTTTTGGTTAATAAATATTTGTATAGATAATAAAT
>JAGSHH010000166.1 GCA_023954655.1 Colwelliaceae bacterium | reverse complement strand
TGAGCTTTTTTTATTATTTATTAGCATATATTAACGATACGTCGATTTATCATCAGGCCATCCGCTTAATGGGAAAGGGTATTTATCTGAGTTTACGGTTAAAAATTCGTTGATTTGATAAATATAATTATTAAGACTTTGACCAAATAGTTTTAATCCTGAGTTTGGTTTTTTTGTTAATAATAATGAGAAAAACTGAAATATCGCAATTAAAGTGATCATAAACCTGGCAAACCCACCAACAAATCCAAATAAAATCATAAATAGCCCGCGCATCCATACACTGGTATCTTTCCAATTTTTTGTTTCTGTAGAATTAATGTCTCGCATAACTACCTCATAATGTTTATTTATAATTTATTAAAGCAATTATAAAACCAACTATTAAATTTATATTTTTCAATAAGATAGTGTTTGTTGGTTAGTTCATTCCAATGAAAAAAACCAATAGTAAGTCGATTTGACTAATAAATAATATAAAAAAGCCTGCAAGAAGCAGGCTTTCAACGTAGTAATAGTTTAATAATTATTCGGTAATTAACTATTTGTTCATTAAGTATCGATTAAAGTATTCAGTTTTCATGCTTTGTAAATGAAGTGTTGTACCTTCTCCTTCCCATATACCGTGGCTACGGTTGGGATAAGACATAAACTGAAATTGCTTGTTATGTTTTACTAATTCATTTATTAAACGTTCTGACCCTTGATAATGAACATTGTCATCGCCGGTACCGTGAACCAATAATAAGTTACCTTGCAAGTTTTTCGCATGGGTAATAGGTGAGCCTGCTTTATAGCCTTCTTCGTTGTCTGCAAGAATACCTGAATATCGCTCTTGATAAATAGTATCGTATAAACGTTGATCAGGCACTGGTGCTAATGAAATACCTACATGGTACTGCTCTGGGTAACGGAACATCATATTTAATGTCATTGAACCGCCACCTGAGTGTCCCCAAATACCAACTCGATCAGTATCAATATAACTCCAACGTTTTGCCATCGCTTTTAAAGCATCTGATTGATCACGTGAAGATAATACCCCAATGGCGCCATATACTTCTTTACGCCATTCTCTGCCTTTAGGTGCACGAGTTCCTCGGTTATCAATTGAAGCTACAATGTAACCTTGTTCTGTTAGCATTTGATCCCATAAATATGAACTAGCACGCCATCTGTCTTGCACGGTTTGTCCCCATGCTTCACCGTATACATAAAATATAATAGGGTACTTCTTACTCGCATCAAAGTTTGCTGGGCGCATAATGTAACCATCTAAGGTTAAACCGTCTTGTGCTTGAACTTTGAAAAATTCATGTTGTGGTTGTGATAATGTCGATAACTTATCGATAAGCTTTTTGTTGTCCATCATCATATGTTTTTCTTGATGGCCTTCAAGCTTCACTAGTCTTTTTTGCGTGGGTTGAGTAAAAGATGAATGTGAATGTATCGCCCATTGTCCATCATCAGACATTTGATAACTATTCATGCCAGAAAATGAATCAGGCGTGATTTGTTGATTTACAATACTCGCGTCTAACTTACTTCTAAATAAATATCTTTGCCCAATATTTTTAGGAGAGGCTATATAATACAACCACCCATTTTTCTCATCTACTGCTTGAATACTTACAGTGTCAAATTCGCCAGGTGTCAAATCAAGTTTAGTTTTTCCGTCACGAGAAATACTGTAAAAGTGTCTCCAACCAGAAGTTTCACTTGTCCAAATAAAATTCTTCCCTTTATTTATCCATTTAGCATCAGTAATACCATCCAGAAATTTTTCATCTTTTTCTGTGTATATTTTATTAACAGCGCCTGTTGTTGCGTTGGTCAAATAAAGTGAATTTCTATCTTGTTTACGGTTTAGGTGCTGAACAAGAATTTCTTTACTGTTACCAGACCAATTCATACGAGGAATATACATTTCTCGAGAGTTGTTAGGAATATCAGCCCATGTCGTTTTTTGAGACGATAAATCAACAATGCCTATTTGGGCTAAAGCGTTAGTTTCACCCACTTTAGGGTAAGGGAATGAAACGATAGTAGGATAAAGTTCATCAGTATTATTAATCATGTGGAAGTCTTTACTACCACTGGTGTCTAATTGCCAGTAAGCAATTTTCTTACCGTCGGGGCTCCAACGGAAACCATCGCGAATACCAAATTCTTCTTCATATACCCAATCGAATAAACCATTAATTATGCCATTACCTGCATCGTTGGTTAATTGTGTGATTTTAGTAGACGTTAAATTTTCAAGGTAGATGTTGTTTTCTACTACATAGGCGACTTTGGTGGCATCAGGAGAAAATTTTGCAAACATTAATGAACTACTTTTAACGTTTTTACCACCCAATTGATGTAATGCATTAGTTGTTAAGTTTAATAACCAATAATCGCCACGGCTGTTTGAACGCCATACCTTCTTGCTGTTGGTATAAATTAATAACTGATTGCGATCGTCAGACCAAATGTAATTATCAATTTTTAATGGCATTTCAGCGCCATCCGGAGTGAGTTGTTCAGCACTAACTAAAACTGATCGTGTTAAGGTTTCAGGATCATAAACAACGATATCTTTTCCAATGCTTTTTGTTTTACCTTTATCATCAGTTTTTGTTGTTGCAGATTTTTCAATAGCAGTGTAACCAGTGCCATCAGCTAACCAACGAATCCTACCTATTCTATCTGAACTGAATTCTCGATCTTTAAAGATACGCTCTAGAGTTAAAGCATTATTTGAGTTTTTATCTACGTTATTGTTTTTATTAGTGGTTTGACAAGCAACAATCGTTGTTACGAGTACTGCACCAACAAACCACTGTTTTAAAGTTGTACGTTGCATACATTTTTCCTTTTTAATTGTGGCATCACTTTAAATTGTATACAATTTCATATCAATGTTTTTCATCGCAAAAACTTTACTTATTACCTTAATTTCAAATTGTCTATTTGGGGTAATAGCATTGAATTATTGATTTTTCCCCCCATTAAATAACTTTCATTAGCTAACTTGGCTGAACGGTAGGTGATATGCAAAATGCATTAGTAATTTCAGGGTTGAAAAAAGTATATAAAGGCGGTTTTCAAGCTTTAAAAGGAATTGATTTGACGGTAAAGGAAGGTGATTTTTTTGCTTTGCTGGGTCCTAATGGTGCAGGTAAATCAACTACTATTGGTGTAATTACTTCATTAGTAAATAAAACTGCTGGTAAGGTGAGTGTTTTTGGTCACGACATTGACCATGAACTTGAAGACGCCAAAAGCTATTTAGGCTTGGTTCCTCAAGAATTTAACTTCAATCAATTTGAGCCTTTATTGAAAATATTAGTCAATCAGGCGGGCTATTATGGTGTTGAACGTTCCATCGCACACCAGCGTGCAGAAAAATATTTAAAGCAATTAGATCTTTGGGATAAACGAAATGATGCTGGACGTATGCTCTCTGGTGGTATGAAACGTCGTTTAATGATTGCTAGGGCATTGATGCATGAACCCAAGATTTTGATATTAGATGAACCAACTGCTGGTGTTGATATCGAATTACGACGTTCAATGTGGGAGTTTCTTCGAGAGTTAAATAATCAAGGTGTAACTATTATTCTCACTACACATTACTTAGAAGAAGCCGAAATGTTATGCCGGAACATCGCGATTATTGACTCTGGTGTCATTGTAGAAAATACGGACATGAAATCATTATTAGCTAAGCTTGATGTCGAAACTATAGTGCTTGATTTAAAGCCATGTTCTTCAGAACCTGTAATTGAAGGTTTTTGCTATCGAGTTATTGATGATCATACAGTGGAAGTTGATGTAAAAAAATCACAACGCATTAATGATGTATTTATACAATTAACTGATCAAAATATTGATGTACTTAGTATGCGCAATAAAAGTAATCGTTTGGAAGAACTGTTTGTAAGTCTTGTTGGTTCTGGTGCAGATTTAACTAATGATCAAAATGAAGATGAGGGGTAATAAAATGTCATCAGCAAGAAATATGATCGCTCTTAAAAGTATCCTTCATAAAGAAGTTCATCGCTTTATGAGAATTTGGGTACAGACACTAGTGCCACCTGCCATAACCATTAGCTTATATTTTGTAATATTTGGTGAGTTGATTGGTTCCAGAATCGGTCAAATGGGGGGCTTTGATTATATGTCATTTATAGTCCCAGGTTTGATAATGATGAGCGTGATTACCAATTCATATTCAAATGTCGCTTCATCTTTTTTCAGTGCAAAATGGCAGAGAAATGTTGAAGAAATGTTAGTTGCGCCTGTTCCTAACTGGGTCATAGTTGCAGGTTATGTTGGTGGAGGTATGAGTAGAGGTATTCTTGTAGGCTGCATTGTTACACTTATCTCTTTATTATTTACTGATATTCAAATTCATAATGTTTGGGTGATTATTGTAACTGTCGCTTTGACTTCAGCCACATTTGCCTTAGGTGGTCTCATTAACGCTATTTTTGCCGGAAGTTTTGATGATATTTCGATTATTCCTACTTTTATTTTGACCCCTTTAACTTATTTAGGTGGAGTGTTTTATTCAATAACGTTACTACCTGATTTTTGGCAAGGTGTGTCTCATGCAAATCCTATTGTTTATATGGTTAATGCTTTTAGATATGGCTTCCTAGGTATTTCTGACGTGAGTTTAACTGTCGCATTTTCTGTGTTAGGTGCATTTATTGTTACCTTATATGTGATTGCAATGACGTTAATTACCAAAGGCATAGGCCTTAGAAGTTAGTGGAAAAGATTGTGGCAGAACAAAATACACATTTAGGGGATTCCAAGGCCATTGTTACTAATCAGCCAGGGATACATGAAAAATTAGCTGAGATAGTGCATAAGCATCTTTCTCACCCGTCAAAGAAACCATTCCAAAAGCATACTTTAGATGCTTTTGAATTGGCTCACCAAAAGGTACTGGCTCATGATGGCGATATTATCTTGGATTCTTGCTGTGGTGTTGGTCAAAGTACTCGTTTATTAGCGAAAGATAATCCACATGCTTTAGTCATAGGTGTTGACAAATCTGCCCATCGAATTCAACGTAATGATGACGAATTAAAAGAAAGTACTGATACTCAGCATGTAGATAATTATCTACTTATTAGAGCTGATCTTAATGATTTTTATCGGTTAGTTAAAAAAGCAAGTTGGCGAGTATCAAAGCATTATATTTTGTACCCTAACCCATGGCCAAAAGCTAAACACTTACAAAGGCGATGGCATGGTAGTGCCGTTTTCCCTGAAATAATATCTATTGGTAAAGAAATTATATTGCGAAGTAATTGGCGATTATATTTAGAAGAATTCTTATTTTCTGCTGAAATAGTGAAAAAAACTGGTTTGATTTCATTAGTAAATGATGAAAAGCCGTTAACTCCTTTTGAAGCCAAATATAAGGCAAGTGGCCAAGACTGTTGGCAATTAATTATTGGTGATATTAACTAATAATTAGCAAAAAATTAAATCAATAAAATTTACTTATCAAAACTGTTTTGTATAAAGCCTTTAAAATCAATAATTTGAAAAGTTGGTGCGATAGTTGATTGTTAGTCAGTATGTTTAATTAAAGGAATGACAAAAATGACTAACAATATTAAAAAGAATGTACTGATGATGGCTTTAAGTAGCCTTGCAATTGTTGAATTAGGCTTTGTATATTTAGCAACACTTATTGGTTAAATTTTAACAAAGTGAATGATTGAGGTGATAAAACACAAGACATTTGCTGGAAATTTTATTAAAGTGCCGCACTTATAACTAATATTATTACGTGTAGAAATACATGTTGTGAATTGTGAATAAGTATGACGGTTAGTAAACGAACGGCTCAAGCAACACAAGAGTCATTGCATCGAATCTTTACCATTCCAGAGGCGCCAGACTCAACACTAGGGCGTATTGAGCAAGAGATCTCGCAAAACTTAGCCGGATTCTTAGGCAATCATATTGCAGCTAAGGAACAAGCGCTCACTGAAATAGAAAAAGATTTTGATTGCTCAAAAATTCCAGAGCAACCCACGTTTGTTTCAGATCATATGCATCACCTGTTAGACAAGTTAGTTTCACAATCTGTCCATACTTCTAGCCCCAGCTTTATTGGACATATGACTTCAGCTTTACCTTATTTTATTCTCCCTTTATCGAAATTAATGGTTGGCTTAAATCAAAATTTAGTCAAAATTGAAACCTCAAAAGCATTTACACCGCTTGAGAGACAAGTATTAGGAATGATGCATCGTCTGGTTTACCTAAATGATGACAGTTTTTATGATAAGTGGATGCACAGTGCTAATCATTCACTCGGTGCTTTCTGTTCTGGCGGTACGGTTGCCAACATAACGGCACTTTGGGTAGCTCGAAATAACTTATTGAAACCTGATGGCGAATTCAAAGGTGTTGCACGTGAAGGATTATTTCAGGCACTGAAACATTATCAATATGATGGTCTAGTTATATTGGTGTCTAGTCGCGGTCATTACTCATTAAAAAAATCAGCTGATATTCTTGGTTTAGGTCAAGACAGTGTGATAGCGATACCTACAGACGAAAATAATAAAATAGATTGTCAAAAGCTAAAAGAAAAATGCCAAAACCTTAAAGAAAATAATATTCGTATACTAAGTCTTGTAGGTGTTGCAGGAACGACTGAAACTGGGAATATAGACCCTTTAGATGAAATGGCAATGATTGCAAAACAATATGATTGTCATTTTCATGTTGACGCAGCATGGGGCGGAGCAACTCTTCTTTCTGATAAGTATCGACCATTACTCAAGGGTATTGAACTTGCAGACTCTGTTACAATTGATGCTCATAAACAGATGTATGTACCAATGGGAGCAGGATTAGTTGTTTTTAAAAATCCCGCCTCAGTTTCTTCAATTGAACATCATGCCGAATATATCTTACGTAAAGGTTCAAAAGATTTAGGTTCCCATACTCTTGAAGGCTCAAGACCCGGTATGGCAATGCTTGTGTATGCAAGTTTACATGTAATTAGCCGTCCAGGTTATGAGTTATTAATTAATCAAAGTATTGATAAAGCTAATTATTTTGCAGGTTTAATTAATAACAACCCAAACTTTGAGCTTATTACAAAGCCTGAATTATGCTTATTAACCTATCGCTATAACCCTAAAATTGTTCAACAGTTTTTATCTGAAAGTGATGATAATACACAAAATGAAGTGAATAACTTATTAGATAAATTAACTAAGTTTGTGCAAAAACGTCAACGTGAAAATGGTAAGTCTTTCGTTTCACGTACTCGAATAGAGGTACAAAAATATAATGGGCGGAAAACATTAGTTTTTCGTGTTGTGTTAGCAAATCCTCTTACATCTAACGGTATTTTGGCTGATATTTTGGCTGAACAAGAAGAACTTGCACAAGAGAGTCATACTTTTTTACCTAAATTAATTGCCTTATCTAAATAAGTTTCAGCAAATTTAAATTATAATATATATTTTGATAAGTAATTTTACTTATTGTTTTATCAGTAATTTATTGTTAATTCGTGTCATTATTAATTCTTCTTAACTTTCTTTTCGTAATAAAATTCTTTCGTTATACTTTCATTGTGAAAGTCTATGTGTAATAATTCAGGTGTGGTTACATTTTCAAGGG